>JADGAM010000156.1 GCA_015232015.1 Oligoflexia bacterium
CATATCTCAAGATTGAAAGAGTTGATTAAAGAATATGTTGAAATTGAATCCGCAGTTTTAGGTAGCATTCGTTATAGCAATGAGATTCAAAGTTCAGTAAGCAGAAAATGGTCAACAGGCACTTGCAAAAGTACAGACGCAAACTTTCGATATTATAATTAGCGATATTTTTATGCCAGTAATGAGTGGTATAGAATTTATCAGCAGTGCAAATTCCAAAAAGCTTTTAGATAAAACGAAGGTGGCATTCATTACTGGCATTGCTTTAGCTTCTTATCCAGAGGAACAAAGAAAAGCGATAGAACTATATTCAAAAGTTTTTATACAAAAGCCTTTTTCTAAAAAAATATTTTATAGATATTTAGAGCTTATGTAAAATGTTATGTAAAAAGTTATGCAAAATGTGTTTAAAAGTAGGTAAATCATGAGAGAGAAAAAGAAGGTTTTAATTGTAGATGATGATAAAATCATTTGTGATTATTTAGAAAAAGAGCTTAAAAGAAATTATTTAATAACTCTTGTGGCCTATAGTGGAACCGAGGCCTTGAAAATAATTAAGGAAAGCAATTGGGATATTATTTTACTTGATGTTGGTCTTCCAGATATCAATGGACTTGATTTGTTAACTACCATTAAAAAAATAAATCCTAAGAGTGAAGTGATAATTATTACTGGTTGTGGAACTATGGAAATAGCAGTTCAGGCATTAAGAGGAGGTGCCATTGACTATATTGAAAAACCTTTTAAATCATCTGATATTGCAGTTTCTATTGGAAGGGCCATAGAAAAACTTACTCAAGATTCAGAAGGTAGCAATAAAAACACATTATTGTTAATTGATGATGAACCTGGTCTTGCAAATATAATGAAATCGTTTTTTCAAGATGAACATTTTGAAGTTTTCATCGCCGAGAGTGGTGAAGCAGGCCTTGATATTATTGAAAATAATAAAATTGATTTAATTGTAACTGATATAAACATGGGGGCCATGAGCGGAATCGAAGTCTTGCAAAAAGCAAAGATACTTTACTCTGAAATTGAAGCAATTATGATTACAGGGCACTCAAACACTGAGCTTGCTATTGCCGCCATTCGCGCTGGTGCCAGTGACTATATAACAAAGCCATTAAATATGGAGGAACTTTTATATTCAATAAATAAAACTTTAGAAAGAACAAATTTACGAAAAGTTTTCCTATATCGAAATAGAGAGATGGAGATTTCTAAGGGAATCATTAGTAAGATGAATGAAGAACTTGAAAGAAGGATTCAAGAAAGAACTTCTGAACTTGATAAAACTCAAAGCCAACTTTTTCAGACTTCAAAATTGGCCACCCTTGGGGAAATGTCTGCAGGCCTTGCTCACGAAATAAATCAACCACTGGGGGGAATTGCATTAGTAGCGGAGACATTTAAAAGACTTCATCAAAAAGGCAAACTTACAGCACAAGATTTAGAACTAGGAATTAAAGATATCCAAACCTCTGTTAAAAGAATGGAAAAAATCATCCATCACATTCGCACATTTGCACGCCAAGAGGCCTTGAAATTTATTCAAGTAGATGTTCATGAGACTATTGAGTTGGCATTAGCGCTTCTTGGTGAGCAGTTAAGGCTTCATGAAATCCAAGTGGTAAAAAATTTTTCATCAGATTTACCTAAAATAAACGGAGAACCCTATCAGATTGAACAAGTTTGGATCAATTTTTTAAGTAATGCCAAGGATTCATTAGATAGTAAAGCTGAAAAAGATAGTAAAACTGAAAGAATTTTAAAAAAATATGAAAAGACAATTTCCATTTCAACAACCTATGAAGCAGCATCAAAACAGGTAGTTGTGACTTTTAAAGATAATGGCATAGGTGTAAATAAAGAAATAAAAGAAAAGATTCTTCAACCATTTTTTACAACTAAAGAAGTGGGAAAAGCTACAGGACTCGGACTCTCTATTAGTTATGGAATAATTGAGAGTCATAAAGGAATAATTGAAATTAATAGCGAGGAAAATGAGTGGTTTGAAATAAAGGTAAAATTTTTTACAAGCACGAATGTGTAATATCTAGCAAATATATTTATCTAGGAAACATATTTTTGACTGGCCCGAGGGAAAACATGAGTGAAGATGGTAAAAGCACAAAGAATGATACTACTAATGCTGATGGAATCATTGTATCTCGAAACATGATGGAGCTTCAAGATCTAAGACGAGCTTACTTAAATATTGTAGAAGATTTGGAGATAAAAAACAAAGAGATAGATGAAGAAAAAGCATATGCTGTAAATATATTAAATTCCATACTTGAAATGCTTTTTGTTTTAGAATTGGATGGAACAATTAGTATTGTTAATACAGCGGTATCCACATTACTAGGATATAAAAAAGATGAATTGATTGGAAAAAAAATTGATTTAATTTTTAACAAAGAAGTATGTAAGATCTTTTCTGCAGATGGCGGATTTGATTTTTTTGAGGGATTAGAAGCGACAGTAACAACCAAAGGTGGAGATGCAATTCATACACTATGTTCATATTCGATTGTAAAGAAACAAAATAATAAACCTCAAGGAGTTCTCTGTGCAAGAGATATTTCTGATCGAAAAAAAATGGAAGATGAAATAAAAGAAAATTTAAAAGAAACTACTTTAAATCTTGTTCAATCAGAAAAACTTAATGCCCTTGGGGAACTAACTGCAAGTATAGCTCACGAATTAAAACAACCTTTAAATATTATTAGAATAATAAGTCAATCGTTAGAGATGGACATAAAAAAGAATCGTTTAAAGGATGAAGAACTTAAAAATGGATTAGTTGATATAAAAAAACAAATTGATAAAATGTCTGAGGTTATTGAGCATATGAGGATTTTCACAAGAAGGACTGGCACGCTCATGGAGGAAAAAAATGTTAATACAGTAGTAGAAACTGCTTGTAAATTTTTTTATCAACAGCTGCAATCCAATAATGTTGAATTGATTATAAAACTTGAAGATAATCTTCCCGATGTTTTAATCGATGCTATTCAAATAGAACAAGTTCTTATTAATCTTATTTCTAATGCCAAAGATGCTTTTGAAAGTAACAACACCAAAGAAGCTAAAAATGAGATAAAAACTTATACCGTTTACAATGTTGATAATGTTGGCAATATTGATAGTAATAAATCTCTTGCTGGAAAAAAATTAGTTGTATTAGAAATTACAGACAATGCAGCAGGAATTCCTGATGAGATTGTAAAGAAAATATTTGATCCATTTTTCACCACCAAAGCACCTGGTAAAGGTACGGGACTAGGTCTTTCTATATCAAAAAAGATTATTGAAAATCATCATGGAAATATCTCTCTAAAAACCAAAATTAACGAAGGATCGCATTTTATTATTAGCTTACCACCTAGTATAGACTAGTACAGAAGAAAAAAAGGAGTTGAAAATATATGAATAAATTTAAAGCATTAATTATTGAAGACGACAAAGTCGCTTTAGATTATTTGGCAAAATTTGTTGAAAGCGAAGGATTTGAAATTGCAATTGCAGAAAGTGCAGAAGAAGGTCTTTTGAAACTTAAAGATGAAAAAGCAGATCTTTTGATAACAGATTATAAAATGAATGGGATGACTGGAATAGAAATGATTGTTAAGTCCAAAGAACTTAATCCCAACATCCAAGCAGTGCTAGTTACTGCTTATGGAGATACCAATATGGCCATCGCTGCAATTCAGTCAGGTGCAGTTGATTACATAAAAAAACCTATAGATCTACAGCAAATAAAAATAGCTCTCTTACGGGCCAAAGAAAAAATTATTCAAGCTACAAAACTTGTTTGTAAACCAAATGTTTTAGTAGTTGATGACGAAGAAGATGCTAGAAATTATATATCGGTTTTTTTAAAGAAAGAACATGAAGGTTGGAATGTTTTTACCGCCGCAGATGGAGTAGCAGCAGTTGAAGCTTTTAAGACAAAAAAAATGGATGTAGTTTTAATTGACATTAAAATGCCTAAAATGAACGGACCGGATGCCATTAGTAAAATACGCGAAGAAATCACAAGCGATTTTGAATCAATAATACTTACAGGACACGGGGATGAAAGTGATGCCATTCAAGCGCTTCGTAATGGGGCCATGAATTTTTTGAAAAAACCTATAGATTTAGAGGAAGTTTTAGTTAATATAGAAAAAGCACTTGAAAAACTAAAAACTAAAAGAACACTACTAGCTTGTAATCGAGAAAATGAGCTCTATGGCCAAATTATTGCTAAAATTACAAATGATAATAAATTTATTATTGATACTCATCAACTGCTAGTAGCAAATGTTGCTAAGTTTGCTGAAAAGCTAGTAGAAGCGCTCCCACTTGCAATTCTCCTTATAGACAAAAATTTTAAAATTAGTTATATGAATTCACACACCATGCGTTTACTAGATAATCCTACACAAGTAGATGAATCATTTACTCTCAAATTAAAAGACATTGGAATTGAATGTCCTCTAAATAAATTAGAGAACGAAATATTAAATATGTCAAAAAAAGAAGGAACTCCTATAGAGAAAATACAAACTGGTAAACACTCCTATATAACTTTAATGCAAATAACCTTGATTGATAATCAAGTGGAAAATAAGACTGCCATTCTCATGGGAATTAGAGGAGAACATTGAACTAAAATATAAATTCATAAAACTATAAATCTATATAAATTTACAGTAGGGAGATTTTATAATGACCAAAAATTTTATAAAACTATTAGTTATAGATGAAGATGATTTTTTTTTACAAAACATTAAATCTTCTCTAGAGAGTGACTTTTATATACGAACAGAAAAAAGTACTCAAGAGTCACTGCAACTTTTAAAAAGTTTTGCCCCTGATATAGTGCTCTTAAGTTGTGAAATGAGTGACACTCCTTTTATAAATATTTTGGATAAATTAACAGAAAATAGTCCAGGTACTTTAAGGCTTGTTACCTCTAAAGATTTCAAAAATATTGAAAATATTTTGGAATCGCTTAATAATGGAAAAACTCATCATTACTTTAGAAAACCACTAGACTATCAAGCATTAAAGCGAACCATCTCTACTAAATTAATTAATAAGCATAGTCACTATGCTGGTACTGTTGCAGGTGGTGATGTCGATAGTGTCCTAGGTGGCCCAGGTAGTATTGAACATAGTGGCGCTTACAAAAAGCTGGCAACAATTATTGATAAAGCGAAAGAGGCGGAAAAGTTAAAAGAGTTATCTGAAATTCAATTAGCATCTGTGGAAAATATAAAAAATGATTGCATCGATCAGATTAAGAGGGTGGTTGATGAAGGCAAAAAATTTAAAGATGAGGTTCTAACTTTACAAAATGCGATTGTAGATTTGAAAAACAAAGATGAAGAACGTATAAAATTTAAAAAGCAATTAGATGAATTGGATCAAGAAAAGAATGCCCTTACAAGATCTTACCAGGAGATACAAGCCAAATATAGCGATAAAGAAAAAATCACTATAGAAGAAAAGAAGAAATTACAAAATGAGATCGATAAATTTAGAGAAAATTATAAAGAAACATTAAAACAAAAAGAGGACTTAAAAAATGTTTTAGATGAGATTGAGTCTTCCATTAATACTTCAACTGCAAATGAACCAATTGTAAATATAAGTAAAGAACAAAAAGATGTTGAAGGGAAAAGATCTATTTTAATAGTGGATGATGAAGATGAGATAAGAAAAGCTATCAGTCACAATCTCTCAAGTTTTTATACTGTTTATAGTGCCGAGAGTGCAGATAAAGGAGTCGAGGAATTTAAAAAGCATCCAGATATCGGAGTAATTATCTCCGATCATAAGATGCCAGGAAAGTCCGGGCTGGAATTTGCAGCAGAGATAAGGCGTATCGATCCATTCATTCCCATACTTCTTTTAACTGGCCATCAAGAGCATGAAAAAGTGATAGCCGCTATGAATGCTGGATATATTAATAAATATTTTGAAAAGCCATTTCCTAGTAAAAAATTAAAAGATGAAGCGGAAAATGCAATGGATAGCTATCGCAATCGTCTTACTGAAAAGACTATTGTGAAAGGTAGTGCTGGCAGCTTGGATCGCATAAAGAATTTGTGTTCAAATTTAGAAAATTTCAAATTAATCAATAGTACACTTAAAGATCAAAATGAAGAATTAAATAAAAAAAATGAGCAGATGCTAGCAACAAGCACTGAACTCAAAAATAAAGTATTAGATCTTGAAAATTCCGTTCCAAAAGAAAGAGAGGCCATGCGTGCGCAGATGAAACTCACTGTTGAAAACTTTGAGAAGGATATGAAGGAAAAGAGTGACAGGATGCTGGCGGATTTAGAAGAAAAGAAAAATATTTTAACTGAGGAAAACCGTAAAGAAGTAGAAAAAATTAATTTGCAGCTGACTGCCGAGAAGGAACGCGCTCAAAAAGAACAAGAGCAATTTAAAAACGAAATGCAGAAAATGCAGAGTGAATTTGAAGATAAAAAAACAAAACAGCAGCAACAATTAAAAGAAGAGCGAGAAAAAATGCTTAAAGATTCTGAAGAAGAGATGACTAAACTTAAAAATGATATGAATAACATGAAGGCCAATATGGAGGCAACTTTTAAACAAGAAGTAGAGGAAAAGAAAAAACTTATTGAGAGTGAATTAACTAAATTACAAGAGCAAAAGAAAAAAGCAGAAGAAGAAGTTACTCAAATTAGGGCCGCTGCTACTTGGGAACTTGATCAACTTAAAGCGGAAGTAGCGAAAAAAGAACAAGAGGTAACTAACCAATTAGCGCAATCAAACCGCGTACTTCAAGAGAGCGAAGAACAAATAAATATTTTGCAAAAACAAAACAAAGAATTAGAGGAGGAATTCAAGAAAGTTTTAAGTGAGAGGGAAAAACTGCTTAAAGAGTGTCAAGAAATTAGATCTACTTTGGATTTAACAACACAGTCAAGGGAGGCAATCCAAGAGGAGTTGGCACAACTTAAAGCGGTCCGATAAAGAAATTTTAATATTTCAGCATCCAAAATAAAAAACATATGATATCCACTCTCTTATGGATATTGAAAATCAAAACACAAATAAAGATGCCGCCACTAAAGAGGTGGCCTATCTTATAATGAAAAGCGTACTTAATCGCTTATCAAATACATCTTCATCTACATTTGCCGCAAACAATAAAGCTACAGCTACGCCTGCAGCTGCACTTACACCTACAAATTATAAAAATCCTATAGACTCAAAATTACAATCAAAGACATTTAAAAAAAATATGTTAGGCGGTGTAATTGGAAATATTCTAGAATGGTATGACTTTGCAGTATTTGGTTTTTTTGCTCCTGTAATTGGCAATCAATTTTTTCCCTCTGATGATCCAATGTATTCGCTCTTAAGTGCATTTAGCGTCTTTGCAGCAGCGTTCTTTGCACGACCGCTGGGAGGAATTCTTTTTGGTCGTATAGGCGATAAAATGGGTCGTAAAAAGGCACTACAGCTCTCTGTTATGATGATGGCCTTACCAACATTTTTAATGGGTCTCTTACCCACATATGCGCAAGTAGGAATAATCGCTCCTCTTCTTCTGATATTATTACGAATAGCTCAAGGCCTTTCTGTAGGGGGAGAATTAATTGGATCAATGGCCTTTGTTGCAGAGACTGCACCGGCAAATAAGCAAGGATATTTTAGCAGCTGGACATTTGCTAGTGGTTATATTGGTATTACACTTGGTTCCTTAAGTGCTACTTGGTTAAATAGTGCTTTAGGAGAAGCGGCAGTTGAAAACTGGGGTTGGCGATTACCATTTCTCGCAGGAATATTAATCGGCCTTGCTGCGCTATGGATGAGAAAATCACTTACAGAAACACCAGTATTTGAGGAGATGAAATCATCACAAGGACTTAATGAAAAAAGTCCTCTCTCAGAAGCAATGGCAATAGCACCTTGGAAAATATTTCACGCAACAACTCTTGTAGTTTTAGTGGGCGGTGGATTTTATCTGCTCTTCGTTTGGTGGCCTACACTCTTAAAGCGTTTCATTCATCCACATATTCATCATACAATGTTTCTAAATACAATCTCAATGGTAGTTCTGGTTTTTTTGATTCCACTTATGGGTAGCTTATCTGATCGATTTGGACGAAGACCGATGCTAATAATTGGTTCTGCAGGAATGGTCTTTCTTACTTGGCCACTTTTTACGTTAGCATCACATGGAGATTTTTATTTAGCGCTTTTGGCGCAACTTTGTTTTACAGTACTAATTAGTATTTTTCTGGGACCAATACCTGCAACCATTGTTGAAATGTTTCCTGCTCGCATACGTTATAGTGCCATAGGATTGTCTTATAATATCTCTTTGTGCCTTTTTGGTGGGACTGCCCCTCTTGTTGCCACTTGGTTGGTGATGCAATTTCACAGCGTCTCTGCCCCGGCACTCTATCTTACTTTCCTTGCGTCTATAAGTTTTTTGTCGGCATGGAAACTTCCTGAAAAAATCAAAAATCAAACTATCAAAGAAGAGAATATTGTAACTCAAACTAATTTTGCTAATGTTACTAATACTACAGCAGATGATTTTCAAAGAACATTATTTGGCCACTTTGAAAAAGCAGTAACTGCACAAGCAGTAACTACAGAACAAAATGATTTAAAGTCTTAGAGGGCGCGTTCTCCGCTCTCATTCCCTTTAGGAATGTGAACTTAGTTAGACTCCATGTTCACGGCAGAAGTCACGAAAATTATTTATCTCGATAAAAAACTTCCTCATCAAAACTACCCAAAAGTAACGGCCACTCTTTGCAAGATGAAGTAGTCCATGCTTATATTTAACTCCTCCGGTGAGGATAAAAGAAAAAATACCAAACCAAAGATAGCGCCAAACACTAACTCCATATTTCTTATTCAACTCATTTATATTTAAACTCATTCCAAAAAGTTTCATCATAAAATCATAACGAATTCTCTCATGTAATAAAAATTTTTTAGAGGCCATCAGAGGCAATTTCCCATTATTAAGAGATTCAATATAGTCTTTGATGTTGAATGTATTTGCATAACAAATACCTCCAATGTA
Organism: Oligoflexia bacterium; assembly: GCA_015232015.1. Taxonomy (GTDB): domain Bacteria; phylum Bdellovibrionota; class Bacteriovoracia; order Bacteriovoracales; family Bacteriovoracaceae; genus JADFZW01. The sequence goes on from JADGAM010000156.1 coordinate 9,077, forward strand.
ACCAATTGAACCGCTCCCCAGACCTGCGTACTCATCGTTATTTACAATATACTCATCACAAGAAATCACTTTATCATTTGCAAGTGCACTTGCACTCGCAGTCAATGTTTCTTTCTTAGTAAAACACCACGCTGATGAAAAATTATAATGCTCTTGTAATTTACTAGTGATCAATTGATAATATTTTTTTTCACGCTTGTAATCCACAGTACCTATCGATGCTACCATCTGCTTCTTAGTAAAATCTGAAACCATCAGAGGATAATAGGTAACTTGAGAGAGACCAATAGATAGTAACATGTTTAAATCGTTATTAAGTTTTTCTATAGTTTGTGTAGGAAAGTTAAAAATCATATCAGCGTTTACAGTATGAAATAATTCATTTACCCATTTCATCTTTTTTACAATAGCTTCTCCACCTTCATTTTTATCATGATCATAGCGTTTTATTTGCTTCAAAATTTCATCATCAAAACTTTGAATGCCAACCGAAAGTCGCTTAACTTTGCAATCCAATAATACTTTTATATTTTTTTCATTGAGGTGATTTGGATTAGTCTCCACTGAAATTTCTTTAATTGGAAATTCCTCGCAAGTAAGATGCAATGTTTTTTCCAATTCATCAATCATTATGGTTGGCGTTCCACCTCCAACATAAACTCCCTCAAACTCAAATCCTGCTTTTTTGTAAAGAAGAATTTCACTACGAAGAGCTTGAAAGTATTGTCT
>JADGAM010000157.1 GCA_015232015.1 Oligoflexia bacterium
ATGGGACGATAAGAATGGAGTGAAAAGGTATACAACAGAGATTCTTGCTCAAACTGTACAATTTATAGATGGAAATAACAAGAATGCTTCTAGTGGACCTGGAGTTAATGGTTTTCAACCACAATCACAATCAAATATGCAACCGGGATCCTCCGCACAAGAAATGGATTCAATAGGACATAATGGTGTGGAGGATTTTTCTTTTAATGGTCTTTCTAATACATCTGGGAATATAATGGATAAAGAGTACCGTATATCCAATGGGGAACACTTTACATCAGATGATATACCTTTTTAGGTATTTAGCTTTATATATTCTTTAATTTTTTAAGAGAGAAAAGAGTGGAAAGGGGGAGGCCAGTCATACTTGAAAAGTAAAAATAAAGAAGAGAGTGATTTTAATTTTTTTTCAATACATATGGATTTTGTTAAAACTGAGATAATTTCACTCTATGATATCTATATTAATTCATCAATAATACCAGGTCGTGAAAGATTTGTTAGAATCTATCCAAAGGGTGAATATCTCAAAAAGAGTACTTTACGAGAATTGCAATCTAAATACTTTCAATTGTACTTAAGCGAAGATCAAAGAACAGATTATTTAAAATCATTAGTTGGAAATCGAGAAGTAACAGATGAAGAAAAAAGCAAAGTAATAAAAGATTCTGCAATTAAATACCTTTCAACTCTCTTTAATAATAAGCACGAATTTAAAACTGAATTACTCTCTGAAACAATAAGAAATTGTCGAGATGTAGTTGAGTCGATCGTAGATGTAATTAAAGATTATTCAATTAATGATTTATATGAGTTGGTGGGCAAATTAAGTTTTCATGATTTCTATACTTATGATCACTCTATAAACGTAGCTATGTATTGTATTGCTATCTATAGAGTCTTGTACAAAGATGCTCCTAAAGAGACTATTGTTAGTTTGGGTTTGGGTGGCCTTTTGCACGATTTAGGAAAATTAAAACTATCAACCTCAATTTTAAACAATCCAGGAAAGTTAACTAAAGAAGAATTTGATGAGATAAAGAAGCATCCTGGGTTTGGCCTCCAAATGCTGTTAGAGGTAAAAGAGAGTTGGAAGAGTGGAAAAATAGAAAGATGTGAGGGAGTAGATATAGATTTGACTGCAAAAATTATTCATGAACATCATGAAAATTTTGATGGGACTGGATATCCAAGGCAAACTGTTGGAAATGAAATAAGTATAGAGGCGCGAATTACTGCTATCGCAGATTTTTTTGATGCTATAACTACTAAGCGTGCATATCATGAAATTCTTTCTATCGAACAGGCAGTCGATGTTATGAGTCGCTCAGTGGGTAAAAAAATTGATCCTCAAGTGTTTAAAGTTTTTTTAAGTAACCTAAAGAAAATTTCTCTTTCTGCTAGAACAAAATTTAAAATCGCTGATGACTTCGATCCATCTAGTCCTCATGAAAAATTACCTTTAGAAGAAGTGCAAGAAGAGAAAAAAGTAGAGAACTTTGGGAAAATTATTTTTAAAGACGACAGTAACTCAGATTAGATTCTTAATCCTTTTCTTCGTTCATTAGAATTAGGATTTTCCAAATTTTCAAAAGCAGTAGACGAAGCTGGCAAAGTAGACGAATTGACCGAGGCCACAGAAGTTGCAGGAGACGTTTGTTGATTTTTATTATGCCAAAAATCTTTTACTAATTTCTTTGCAATTCTTACATCTCTTCTATACCAAGTCATATCAAAACCACAATGAGGGCATGGAAGCTCTTTGCGATAAAATATTTTAATTATCATTTCATAACAGGCCCACATAATTAAAATAAAAATAATTATGAATGTGTAATCCCAAGATTTTTGTTTCACATAGGGGAAAGCAATAAATATAATAAATAATGAGGCCACTAATAGTTGAGTATAATTTTTCTTTGAGGGTCTTGAACGAAATTTCATATATCTCTTTTGCCTACATAGAGGACAATAAAACTCTAAAGAGGGATTTTTCATTCTAAAAATTCGTTTATCGAATAAATTTTGATTTGAATTTTCTGGCATTAAATCTTTCTCCTAATATTCCTTATATTAAAAATTAGACAGCTAATTAAGATTTAGTTCAATTAATTTTGTTTATGGTGCTTTTTTTCTCTATTGATCTAATTATTTTATCGGCCACCACATTTCCAAAGCAACGTTTTGAAGGATGAAAAAAAGGGAAAAAAACCAAGAGGAAAAACCGTTTTTCTTGGTTATTCCTGCCTAGTTAATAAGTGAAAGAGTAAGTGAAAGAGGCCTTGACTTAAGAGTTAGGTGGTCAGAAAATAATTAATAAGAATTAGCGAATGAAATAAGAACGAAAACGAAAACGAAAACGAAACGAAAATGAAATTAGATTCAAGAGGACAACTGTCTGTATTTTTTGCAATGGTTATCGTGGTGTTGGTTACCACTATGGCATTTACTGTTAATGTAGGAATGTTTGTAAAAGCAAAAATTAATTTGCAAAATGCAGTGGATGCTGCCGCATGGTCAGGGGCGGCGGTACAAGCACGACAACTTTCAACAATAGCATATTTAAATTGGGAATTAAGAAATGTTTATAAAGAGTGGATGTTTAAATATTATGTACTTGGCATGATATCTCTTCCAAGATCTGATCCTTCGGCATCATCAGCATTTACATTTAGAATGGAACAAGGTTTTTCAGCAGCACAAGGAGGAGATAACTCTGTTGATGCTTATAATGTTCCATCAACTTGTATTCATTTTGCTCAAGAACCAGTTAACACTTGTAGGATTTACAATATAGTTGGACTTCCAAGATTTGCTCCCCTAGGGATGCCTGGCATAGACGATACCATGAATAAATTCACCGATGCCACCGCAAAGATGAAGTCTGAGGGTTGTTCAAGAAAATCAAATATCAATTTTCTAACTCTTCTTCGCTGGACTTATGGAGTTCCTACACAAACACAGACACAGACATCAAGTCATATGATGGATGATGATGCTGGAGTGGCAATAGATAGGCTAGGTGCTTGGCCAGCAGCAATTGAATTGGCCTATAGAATAAGAAATGTGGAAAAAATAGTTAACACTCCTCCAGCGCCAAATCCCGTTTGTAATGGAGGTCAGGGATGTACTACCATTGGGGATTATCATCAAGAAAATACATATCCTATAAATGAAAGAGTGGTTAAAGCATTTTGGAGCGCTTATAGAAATTTAGATAGTGGGAGTAGACCTTATAATATTTTAAAAGAATCTTTTCAATTAACTGAGTTTGCTCCTAATAAATACAATGGAGCAAAAGCAAATACCCCTTCTACTTTTCCAATTAATGATGACATAGACAAATATTACTTGGATTTAAATTTACTTACAGTAAATTTGGTAGTGTTTTATACCCAATTTACAGCAGTCAGTGGCAGCTTAGGGGGTACTCGAACTGACGCAAGTTGTACGGCCACAAAGACTGGTATACCTGTTCCTGCATATCCTTTTGGCTTTATAAAAAATCCAGATGTATTAACTTACTATGCAGTTAAAGGTGAAGCAGATTTCATTGGTTTATTTAATCCATTTCAAGAGCAATCTGTGAAGATGACTGCATATGCGGCAGCAAAGCCTTTTGGGGGAAGAATTGGACCAATGATATTTATGAGAAATAAGAATATTGATCTCGGAGGAGTCTATGCTAGAGACAATAGATCATATAATTATCTTGGATATATTGCCGCCCAACCTAATTCTGCATTTGGTGCCTTTCAAAGAGGGTACCCTCTGCCTAATCCAGCATCAGCATCAGGTACGGGTGTGAGTGGTTTTTGGATAACCAACACAGATATAAGTAGTGCTATTGGAGGGGCAATTAGCGCTAATAATTTGGTAAAATCTGCTATTCCCAATTTGCTTTATATAAATAAAAATATTAAAGGAGGAAATGAGAAATTATCAAATATTGAAGAAGTTTTGCCAGGTAATGATACCAATTCTCCCAAAGAAAAAGCTGGATTATATGGGGTAGATCAGTATTTAGCATTTAGAGAGAATATGCCAATGCTATTGGCCGGAGGTGCTAGTAATATGAGTCCTGGTTCAAAGGAAGTTCAAAAAGGTATATTTGCAGTCAGGGCCCCAACAATGCATGAGGCATACAATTTTTTAATACCTACCAGTTATGATTCTAACGGGCTTAGTTTATCATCATCAGATTCACCTAGTGTACAGCCTATAGTGAACCAACCTGTCTTTGATCAGGCCACAGGCTCAAGAATGTATTATTTATATGCCCCATTAATTAGTGATTCTAAAGAGGCTGCTTTTTTTAAAGGAGGAGAGATAGAAATGCAAATTAAAAATTTTCTTCTTTCTGTCCAGAAGTCTGTCGATAGCTACGCCAACGTAATGTACGATACTGCTAAAGAAATGAGGGCACAAGCAGGCACACCTGTTCCAGGCGCTAGTTTAGATATATATGATAATGCAGCAAATAGTATCTATAGTGTTGATGATGGTTCTGGTAATCTCACTCTTGGAACTCGCAGGGGAACAAATAATCCAGACATATCATGTGTTTCTATTGCAGGAAGATTTATAAGTTTTTTTCTTGGAGGTACTCAAGCAGGTGTTAAAAATTGTGAAAGTGTGAATGGAGCACCTCTATTCAAATTGGTAAAAGAATATTGGTCCGATCAGATGAAGGCTAATCCAAGCTTTGAACAATATTATAGTGGAATCTATACACCCATGCAGCCAAAGGTAATGGGATATGAACTTAGCAATTCTAGTAATTCTAGTAATCCGAATCATCTTTTAATGACAGCATATTCTCCTGGCCAAAATTATGGGGCAGACGAAATAGGAGTAGTTGAACATCCATTTAACCCAGGAGGCAAAAATGACATTGTGGCAGTAAGAAATTATTATTCTACTAAATTTATTCCCATAGGTTCTGTGGCCAGAGGTGGAAATTATACGGAGTATGCTCCTGTTTCTAAATCTTCTATGACAGTTTACTCTGAAGGAGATACTAATTTGCCCTCAGATATTGAGGCCGGAGGTACAGGAGAGGAATTTGCGAATAACTTATCCAGATCTATGAAGGAGACTGCAACAAAACGTAGAATTCAAGAGTAAGAAATAAGAATAATTATAAATAATGTTTAAATTATCTTGAAAAGATAGTTCATTAAAAGCTATACTAAATGAGCTATCTTACCAGTAGTTGAATAATAAAAAATAAATATTCTATCAACAAGGATTTTTATGCTAACACAGAAAAAAACTACAAAAAAAGTTTCAAAAAAAATTTCCAAAAATAATAAAAATATGAAAGAAAAAAAATCCCCTGAAAAAAAAGAAAAGAAAGAAAAGAAAGAAAAAAAAGCTGAAACAATAAAAGCAAAAAAAAGTACATCAAAAAAAGTACCTTCCAAAGTTGCCATCAAAGCTAAAACTAGTAAAACAATTAAGAAGACAGCAAAAAAAGTATCCTTAATGCCACAAAAAATGTCACAAAAAATAGCTAAAAAAGTAGCGAAAAAAGCAATTAAAAAGATAGCTAAAACCAAGACCGTTGCAAAACCAAAGACTAGAGTTGAAGCAAAGAATAAAGGTAAGAAACTTGTTGAAAAGACAAAAGCAGAAAAAACAAAAATAGAGAACTTAAAAGATGATAGTGATGATGAGGAATTTGAAGTAAAAGGTGCCAAAGAAAAATTATTTGAAAAATGCGGAAAGGGAACTAAAACTCAGGCCCCTGCTATGGAAAGATTAGATGATGATATTGATAGGGATAAGATTTGTGACGATAGCGATGATGATGAAGTAAAAAGTTCTCCTTGCTGTTGTCATCATGCAAACATGCATGACGATGAAGATGATCTTACTTCTTTAGAAGAAGAAGATGCTGATGAATATCTTGACAACGATGGTCAGGTTTTAAGCAGAAATAAAAATTTTGGATCAGAATTTGAAGACGAAGATGAGACTGGTACTGATGATGAATCTAGTAAATATGGTTATGGCTGGGAATATGAAGATGGCTTTGATGATCCAGACGAAGAGCTTAGTAATGATTTAGATGAAGATGAAGTATATGCTAAGAACGCTAATAAGAATGAGTTTGAAGAAGAAGATCAATAAAAAATAATAATATTAATACACTAGTTCTTCTCTTTAAGAGGAAGAGGTCGTTTCAAAAGCGGCAGTTGCAAGGAAAAATTGAACGGTTTCTTAAAATCTGTGGCCACAGATGAATAAAATTTCAATATATATACTCCTAGTCTTACTATACGTTGGTTTATCAAAAAATACATTCAGTACATTTAAAGATGAATTTCCTCTAATCGCTAATGAAAACTCTTTTTCAAGCTATTTTAAGGAACAAGATCTCTTTTCAATTATTTTATTAGATTATATTGAAACTGGCTTTTTTATCAAAACCTATTTGCATAAATATAAAATAATTTGGCCACATAACGAACCTCAAATTGTTATTACTAGAGTACGCAGAGATTTTTTTGAAAAACACATAAAAAATATCGGTCTTTCAATTTTTAGAAAAAACTCTAAAAATGCAGAAAGTTTTACCCCATTACCTCCCTTTGCTATGTTTGTAGGAGATCCCGTGTATGGTCATTGGAGTACAGGGACTAATAAAAGAGAATGGATTTTTTATCCTTCATATAAACATCTGATAAATAGTATTGGTCTTACAAATTATAATGTCGATTGGGAAAGTTACAAAAAAATGCAAATACACCTACTGCAAAACAATGCATTTTATGGCCTACATAATGAATTTGGTACAAATGGTTCAGTTACTCAAAAGATGGTTAAAGATTATCAATTTAATAAAAAAGTTGGAACCAAAAGCTTTAAAGACGCTTTAATTAAACTTATAAAAAACACTTCGAACTAAAAGCTAGCTTTCTTTAGAAAACTAGCTTTATTTAGAAAAGTTTAATGTAAGTTTAAAGAAAATTTAAAAGCAAAGGAACGGATCTTTTAATGAATGAAATATTTGATAAATTACTACTTAGGATTTTTATTGCTTTTACTCTCTGTTTTGCGCTTTTTTTATATAAATTCTCTCATATTTTACTGCATCCATCGGCCAAACAATATCTCTTGAAAAAATTTTATCCCTCTCAAAACCCAGCGGATACACTTTACTTATTTGGAAGAATTATAGGGGTAGGAATTATTTTTTCTGGTCTTTATTTTAATATTGAAAATAATTTTTTGCACGCACTGGTAGTCTTTTTTATTCAAGGTATCGTGGTATTTGTAATTTACCTTGTCTCTATATATATTTTAGAGAGTATAACTTTGTATAATTTTGATTATAGCGATGAGATTATCCGTAGAAAAAATATGAGTTATGCTATAGTTGTTTTTACTGAATCAATTTGTATTGGAATTATAATAAAAACCGCCATTAGCGTGGCCAATGGAGTGCTTACCAATTTACTTTTTCTTTGGCCTCTTTCCTTAGTGTTGCTTGGAATTTCTGCAAAAACTTTCAATTACCTCTCTAAATTACCATTCAATAAACTTTTAATACGTAAAAATATGGCATTAGCTTTTTCTTTTTCTGGACATATTTTGGGACCTACAATGATTATTGTTACCTCTATGCAAGAGCAAGTGGCCAGTATCGAAAATTATGTTTTTCAAGTTTTTTTAAAAATTCTTTTATCAATAATTATTCTTCCAATTTTCCTAAAGGCCTTAAAATACATATTTAGAATGCATGATGATTTATTACCTGAAGATAATAATCCTAACATAAAAGCATATCATAATTTTAATGATGAAAATAATACTAATGTTGATAGTAATTCTCCCTCTCTTGGATATGGTTTGTATGAAGGGGGAATTTTCTTTACTTCTTGTTTTCTAACTTCAGTAATAACTACCCACATTCTTTTTGGTAATTTTTACCCTAATTTCTAGAATCAAAATAATAAACTATAATTATATAGTAAGTATACCTATCACCTGTGGCAGGAGCTTAAGTATTATGAGTGACATTCTAAAAGATAGCGAGGGCAATACTGATAACAAGCAAGAAAAGTGGAATCTTGATAAAATTAATATCTTTAGATTATTTGAACTTATTGATATCAAAATCTCTGACCTGGAAAAAAAGATATCTCAAATTGAAGAGCGATTTGAAGTAGAACTTAGTGTGCAAAGAGATCATTTACTCAGAGTAAAAAATGGCGAAAAGATTTCATCGCAATTTATTTCTGAAGGATTAGCATATAGCGAGTTTACTGCTGAATCAGCTTATAAAATTTATCAAGATGGTCGATATAATTTTATTATTATTGATGTTTCAATTATAGATTTTGTTCCTCCAACAAAAATAGATGGAGTATTACATATTCCACTCGAGGATTTAAATGACAGATATAAAGAATTTGCCAATAAACTTATTCCTATGTTTTTTATCTCAGAAGACGGTACAAGATCTATTTTAGCTGTTGAACAAATGAACAAATTAGGTTTTTTTAATGTAAATAATATTTCAGGTGGACACCAATTTTGGCCTGGTCATCATAACGAACATATTGATAATAATAAAAAAAATAATAATCAAGCGGCCTAATTTAAATATTTAAGTAACTCTGGTGGATATGCATTTGTATTTGCGTTCATGTTTATGTTTGTGTTCGTGTTCGTGTTTGTGTTTATATTGATAGGTAGATGTTCTTTTTCTCCAATATCTTCGCTATCACGTGCAAGGGCGGCAGAAAGAGCAGAAAGAGAGTTGTCTGCTAAACCTAATTTCATGCTAAGAACTTGCATTAAGAGATCATCTTTTTGATTATTATTTAATAATAAATTTGTGCTTATATTTTTGATGGCATTTTGGTTAGCATTTACTCCTCTGTGCCATAGAGATAACTTCACTTCATTCAAGTGATCTTTAGAAGAGGGAAGAGAAAAAGCAGTGGCGGTTGTTGTAGCTCCATAGATAAGAATAAGATTTAATGTTAAAAAAGTGACTAAATTTAAGACGCCTTTATAAATTTTATACATTTTTTGTTCCTTGTTCTTGGAAAATTTTCTAAAATTAATCATTACTTGCAAAAGATTGATTGAATCTGTGCGAATAATATTGCAAGCGAGATGCCAGATGTAATTATTTAATTAGAAGAGATTCTTTGAGTTACTGATAGTAGTTGCAATACCACAACAAATTCCAAAGGTGACGAGGCTTGACCCTCCATAGGAGACAAGAGGTAAAGGAATTCCAACAATAGGTAGGAGTCCTGTAACCATCGACATGTTAATGAATGTGTGCCAGAAGAATATCGACATTAATCCTATGGCGAGTATCGAATCATAAAAGATTAACACCGAAGATGAAAGCCAAATAAACCTCATGAATAAAATTAAATAGAGAGCTATTAAGACGATGGATCCAAGTAATCCATGCTCCTCATTAAACACCGAGAAGGCAAAGTCAGTGTGATTTGAAGGTAGGTAACTTAGTGATGCTTGAGATGATTTTTTAAAACCTTTTCCAAAAAGTTGTCCTGAACCTATTGCTATCTCTGATTGAATAGCATTATAACCATGCCCTTGAGCATCCCCCCAAGGATCTAAGAAAGTGAGCACTCTTTGCTTTTGATAATCTTTTAATCCAAATTCATACATGATTGTGCTACCGACAAGACCAAATATTCCTAGAATTATAATTGTTTTCCATTTAAGTCGTCGATAAAAAGTGATGGAAAAAAATATAAATAATAAAATTAATCCGGTTCCTAAATCTGGTTCA
>JADGAM010000158.1 GCA_015232015.1 Oligoflexia bacterium
GAGTATTTAGAGGAACATCAACAAGTTTCCATTGGTCCTAATGCTCGTAATAAAAATCATACTACTATTAATCGTGATAAGGAAAATAAATTTTGGATTATCAAACAACGATTAGTGGATGTCGATGAACATAATGACTGGAACATAATTTTTGAAGTTGATTTAACAAAATCACAGCAATTAAATCGTCCAGCACTAAATTTAAAAGAGATTTCAGAAGAAAATTAGAGAAAATCAAAAAAAATCAAAGAAAAATTAGGTTGTATTAATATGGGTATTTTAATTAATGTTTATCAATTGAAAAAATCATTTGCCGCCAGACCTCTATTTGAAAATTTAACTTTTGCTATTGAATCAGCTGATAGAATAGGTTTAATTGGTCCAAATGGGGTAGGAAAATCTACACTTTTAAGAATAATATCAAAAAATGATAGTGAAGATGCTGGCACTATCTCTTTTGAGAGGGGGATTCGTGTTGCTTATTTAGAACAAATTCCAAAATTTAGTAAAAATGCCACTATTGAATCGGCCATAATGGAAGGGGCCAGCGATCTTCATGATTGGCAAGATCAAGCGCGAGCACAGGAATTAATATCTAAACTTTCGATTTCGTCTGAAAAAAGTGGATTAGATATTAAAACTCCAATTATTAATCTCTCCGGTGGATGGAAAAAAAGAGTAGCATTGGCCCGAGAACTATTAAAAAATCCAGACCTGTTATTACTAGATGAACCTACAAATCATCTGGATGTTGAGAGCATAATATGGCTTGAGGAGATGTTAGCGCGTGCTCCTTTTGCCACTCTTACGGTGACTCATGATCGTCTTTTTTTACAAAAAATTTCTAACAGAATAATTGAACTTGATCCTCGTAATCCTGGTGGATTATTGAATGTTAAAGGTGATTATTTAACATATTTAAAACTTAAAGAAGAGATAGTGGCCACCAGTCAGAGAGAAGAGATTAAATTAAAAAATACTTTAAGAAGAGAAACCGAATGGCTTTTGAGAGGGGCCAAGGCGCGAACGACTAAACAACAAGCAAGAATTGATCGGGCAGAAGATTTACAAAAGAATGTTGATGAGCTTAATTTAAGAAACCTTAATCAAAAAGTAAAAATTGATTTCCAAATGGCGGAAAAAAGTCCAAAAAAACTTATTGAGGCCAAAGCAATTTCAAAAAGCTATGGAGATAACTTAGTTGTACCGGCAATTGATCTTTTTATAACACCAAAAAGTAGAATTGGTCTTTTAGGGGTAAATGGTTGTGGAAAAACAACACTAATTCGTATGTTAGTAGGCGATGAAAAAATTGATAGTGGAGATTTAATACATGCTGAAAAATTAGAAGTTGCTTGGTTTGAGCAAAATAGAGAATCACTTGATCCTAATTTAAGTATTTTAAATACAGTTTGCCCTAATGGAGATCATGTTGATTATCGAGGTGGAAAGATCCATATAAAAAGTTATCTTAGTCGTTTTTTATTTAATCAACAACAAATGGAGATGCCTGTAGGGAAATTATCAGGAGGTGAGCAGGCCAGAGTGCTAGTTGCTCAATTGATGTTAAAACGCGCCAATCTTTTAGTTTTAGATGAACCTACAAATGATTTGGATATGTATACTCTTGAAGTTTTACAAGATGTATTGAAAGAATTTGAAGGAGCAATTATTTTAGTTACTCATGACCGTTATTTTCTTGATCAAGTTACCGAACAGATTTTAGCATTTGAAACAAATAGTAATGGTCAAAAAGAGATTATGAAGTTTTATGGATTAGAGCAGTGGCAAAGTTGGAGAGAAAAAAGAGAATCACAGACAATCGTTTCAGATGTGGATAAAAACGTAAATATAAATATAAGTACAGTTGAAAAAAATAGCAAGAACGAATCCGCTGTAAAAAAGAAGAAATTAAGCTTTAAAGAACAAAAAGAATTGGATGGAATGGAAAGCACAATTTTAGAAAAAGAGGCCTTGTTAGAAAAATTAAATAATGAAAGTAATGACCCCCAAAATATAAATAATGGTTTGAGATTAAGCGAACTTGCTACTCAAATGCAAAAATTACAGAAGGAGATAGACTATTTATATTCTCGATGGGCGCAATTAGAAAAGGCCTTGTAAGTTCCCATTCCTAAGCTTTTAATATGTATTTAATATGTAGAAGGACGAATTTATGAAAATTTTTATGAAAGGTATAAAAAAAATAACTTTAGTAATTTTTTCAATTGTTTTAATTTTAGAATTAATAAATAATGGGTATGCAATTCCAAATCCAGAAGAAGATCTTTTTGATTTAATGGAACAAATTCCACTAACAAAATTACCCGATCATGGAAAAGATAGGGAATTAATATTTTTTTGGGCCACATGGTGTGTAACTTGTAAACCTAAGTTGCAAGAAATTCTTCCTCAGATAAACCAACGTAAAGATGTAGCAGTTATTACTGTTAATATTGATGAGGATTTGAGACGGGCCCAGAATTATGTTAGAAAAAATAAAATTGAATTACCCATACTAAGAGGGAAAAATGGAGAATATGTAAAACGCATGAGAGTAGTAAATGCTCCTCATTGGTCTATTTATAAACGGGCAACAAATAATGATGTATGGATATTGAGCGCTGATGAAGATGGTTTTGATTTAGAAAAGATTAATAAACTTTTGTTAAAGTAATTTCTAAATTAACAAAGAACAATATCTTTATTATCAATAACAACTTCACAAAGGATTATTTCTAAGTTGATTTCATTTTGAATGTTAGTAATCAGATGATCGATAGCATCCTTAAATTCTATAGTGGCATATATTTCGATTTCTCTGAAAAGCGCGTCTGAAATACTTTTATGAATAGTTGAGTAAAAACATATTCCTTCATGTGATTCGAGAATGAAGTATAAGTAAACTGAATCTTTTTTACTCACTCGAAGATTTAAATGGTAAAGCTCTTTTGTTTTTAGATATGAGCGTGTTAAGGATGAGGATGTTGGTGTTTTAGATGTTGATTTTTGCATATAGATTTTAATTAAGTGTATAGGATAATATTCATAATTTTTTCTTTAAAATTTTTTTTTGAAAATTGACTTGCTCTTGCAAATAACTTATTTTTTGCCTCAGTAGTTGCAAATGTTTTTTGTAAATTGTTTTCAAAATATTCTAGTGCTTGTATGAGAGAAGGCACTGTTGCTTCTTCAAAAAAGAGTGCGACCTCATCATTTAAAGTCTCTAAAACACCACCCTTTTTGTAAGCAATAACTGGAGTACCAGCGGCCAATGCTTCAAGTGGAACAATCCCAAAATCTTCAACTCCAGGAAAAATGAGTGCCTTCGCTTTAGAGAGTAAGTTAACGACATTTTCTCTTTTTATATTACCTAAAAATTCAGTGTTAGGATTGGTATTTAATTGCTGTAACGTGCTTTCTAATTGACCTTCACCTACAATTTTTAAAGGCCACTTAAGTTTATTAAAGGCCATGATTGCTAGATCCACTCGTTTATTAGGAGCAAAGGCAGTGACCATTACATAGTAATTTTCTTTATTTTCAGTTGAAAAATTGGTCTTCACTAAATCAAAATCTTTAGTATCAACAAATGGATTTATTACTATGGAATTAGTTTTATAAAAAGTTGATATTCGTTCTTGAACAAAGAGAGAATTAGCAATTAGTGTATCAACATTATTGTTGGAATTGATATCCCAGCGTTGCAAGTAACCTCGAATCATGTGCGCCACAATTTTTTGAATTGTACCTGCACCACTCTCTTTTCCAAAGTAAGCATCAAATTGATCATAGATATATCTCATAGGACTATGAATGTAGGAGATATGTTTACAGTATAGGTTAGGTTTAGGAATTCCTTTAATTACACAATGAGAGCTGCTAATAATTAAATCGGTATCATGATCAATATTTATATTTTGAGCTATAATAGGAAAAATTGGCAATAACTTACGATAATATTTAGAAACATTTGGTAACTTATTTAAAATTGAAGGATGAATTTTTCGTTCTGGACTTTCAATAATGGGTGAGGTTGTGCCTTTGCTATAAATTAGCGTATGTATAGGGGCAGAGGGGAATAGTTCGCAAAATACTTCAAATACTCGTTCACCCCCACGAAACCCAGTAAGCCAATCGTGAAGTAATACTACTTTTAATTTTTTTGATAGCTTTTCGAATCGTTCAAACTTTTCTAGCGTTTCTTCGTTACTAATATTTTTTGATTTATTCATAGTTTTTTTCTTTAGCATTATTTATATGGATGTTGAAGATTACTCTTAAATTTTTTTATATATACAGAAATTCGAGGATCAATTTCAATATATTTATCCTTAGGCACCTCTGTCTCTGGCCTATAGTATGTTAATTCTGAAATTGTATGCCACATATTTTGGGGGAATATTTTTTCCTCTGCTTCATGTCTGAAACTATAAGCGGCATTAGCATCAATAAAGAAAAGAATAATAGTATGGATGTTGTGAGTTGTGAGTAAGTATTTAATTCTGTCTTCTATTTTTTTTGTCTTGACCACTTCTCCTAATTTAGCAGATTTTTCATACTGAATATAATTATACATCCAACCACTTCGATGAGATAAGAAGAATGGCAATTCAGGATTTCGATCAGAGATTAAAAGAATTTTTTCTTTATCAGTAGAAAAGTTAGCAATATCTTTTGCAATAAATTCATAATAGTCAAGAGGAGTAAGTGATTTATTAACTCTTGATATTGTGAATGGAATAAACAATATCATAGAAAAAACAAGCAAAAAGTTAATCCATTTATATTTATTTTTGTAATTGGTATAATTGTATTTATTTAATAGAAAAGTAAATGCAAGAGCTGCTGTTAGAGCGAGAATTAAGCATAAAGGTAGAAAATAGTAATCATGAATAAAAAAGCCATTACCTAATATTAAGATTGATAGTATTTGAGAAAGAAGGATAGGAATAATTAAATTTTTAATATTTTGGTATAGTTGATTTTTTATTGTGAATATAAAAATTAATCCAATAATGGCAAAAATACTTCCTAATATTGTTAGATTTTTTGTAAACATCCAACTAAGTATTCGACCATAGAATTTGTAATCAGTTAGAAGGGTCCAAGAGGAGAGATGTCCTGCATACCCTTGAATATAATTATCAATTAAGGGATTGGGAATTTTGGCGATAAATACAATTATTAGATAGACAATAACTGGAATTGCAGAGAGGGCGTAGATTAAATATATTTTAAAAGATTTTTGGTTGTTATTGATATTGTTATCAATGTTGTTATGTTTGTTTTGATAAATTTTGTTTTGATAGATATATCCAATTATACCAAGAAGAAAAAAGAGAGCGTAAAATTTAAAAAGTGATGCGATCATTATTGAAATTGCGGAATGAATGTGTTTTTTTTCTAAAGTGTAAAAAAGTGCAATAATAAGAAAGCACACCTCGCCCATATCTGGAATAATTGATTTAGCATATATTCTAAAAATAGGAAATAGTGTGAGAAACAAAGGGAATGTTATTTGGGTGTAGTACAGGTCAAAGCGTTTATTTAAACCTCTGCCAAGTTTATAAGCAAAGATAAGGGATAAGATCCATAGGGTAAAGCTTAATAACTTTCCACTAACAATGATTGGAAATGAGGTTAGCTTATTTATAGCGGTAGTACCCCAGATGTAAATTGGAAATTCTTCGGCCCAGGGGATGATATTTTCATGGTATAATTCAACAAAATTGCGGTAAGGAAAAATCGCCATGCGGTTGTTGTTGGCCAATTGTAGAGACATATCAGCAATAAATGCTTGCTTGGTTATTTGTCCATAATTTATTTTATTTTCTGTTACTCTAGAAAAATTACTCAGTACTCCTATAATCAATAATATGAAAAGAATGATAGTTATTGTTATAGTTTTATTAGTGTTATTATTTATATTAATTTTGTTTTCGTTTTTCATCGATTAAGTAAAGTTTCTGCAAATGTCAGTAAAGAATTTTGGATGGCCTTATCTAAATCCCAATATGAATAAAGACCTAAACGTCCACCAACAATTAATGTTGATTGTTTTTTTGCCTCTTCAAGATATTTTTGGTGAAGATTATTATTTGCTAAGGTATTAATTGGATAATATGGTTCATCTCCTTCTTGATAAGTTTTAGAGTATTCTCGATAAATTACTGTTTGTTCTTTATTATAGTATTCACGTTCAGGATGAAGATGTTTGAACTCATGAATTCGTGTATAAGGAATATCTAAATCTGCATAATTTAAAACCGATGTTCCTTGATAATCTTTTATGTCTAAAGTCTCTTCTTCAAATCTAATTGTTCTCCACTCTAATTTTCCAAATTTAAAATCAAAGTATTGATCAATTGATCCAGTGTAAATAACTGTGCAATAAGGAGGTACCAAGTGATTTATGTCAAAAAAATCAATTCCAAGTTTAATATCAATATTTTTATGGTTTAAAATGTTTTCAAACAGCTTAAAGTAACCGTCTTTGGGTAATCCTTGGTGAGGATCATTAAAATAATTTGCATTATAATTAGTTCGTACTGGTAATCTAGTAATAATATCAGCAGGAAGTTGTTTTGGATCTTGCTCCCATTGTTTTCGAGTGTATCCCTTAATGAAGGCCTCATAGAGAGGACGACCAATTAATGAAATGGCCTTTTCTTCGAGATTATTTATATTATTAAGATCTATATTTGATTTCTTTATCTCTTTATTGATTTCTTTTTTTATAAAATCTGCAACCTCAGAAGGACGAAGATTTATATTATAATAGTTGTTAATAGTACCTAGATTAATAGGCATGCTGTAAACATGGTTTTGATATTGTGTTAGAACTTTATGTTGATAATTATTAAATTGAGTGAACTTAGTAAGGTAATTCCAGACTAATTCAATATTAGTGTGAAAGATGTGAGTACCAAATTGATGGCATTCTATTCCAGTTACAGGATGTAATTTACTATGAGTGTGACCACCAATAAATTTATTTTTATCTATAACTAAAACTTTTTCCTTTAAAGTGCTGGCAATTCGCTCTGCAAATACTGATCCCCAGAAGGTCTCGGCGAACCAGTCTTTGATAAATTAAAAGCAGATTTAGCAAAAGCGATGTTATCTATTGGTGGTGCCACTGGTTTTTCTTTAACTAGTGAAATAGCAAACGAAATTAATAATGGAATTGAAGGTGGAATATCTAATGGAAAAAGGATTTTTTTTGAAATTAATTTTAAAGCACCATCTACTATAGGTGAACTTGCTCGAACTGGGCGCCATGATCCTACAATTATAATTAGAGTTATCCCAGTAGTTGAAAGCATGACTAAATTTGTGATTGCCGATCATTATTTACGACAATTGGCCTACACTAATTTCAAATAAAAATGATCATACCTAATATAAGAAATAATAAAATAATTATTATCAGTGATTCTAATGTTTGGAAGTTATATAAAAATTATATTTTAAAAAAATTTCTTAATTCCATCGCTAAGACAGAAGTAATTACTTGGATCGGCCCTCAAGGTGAAAAAATTAAGAGTATCAAAAATTATGAGCTGGCCTCAAATTATATTCTATCCAAAAACATTAATCGAAACTCTTTGATTATTGCAATAGGAGGAGGGGCCGTTAGTGACTTTGCTGGTTTTCTTGCTTCTACTTTACTGCGAGGAATACGTTGGATTGCAATTCCTACTACCCTCCTAGCGATGATTGATGCTAGTATCGGGGGAAAAACTGCTATTAATGTGGGTGCTGGAAAAAATCTAATTGGAACGTTTTATCCTCCAATAAAAATAATTATTGATACAAATTTTTTAAAATCATTTACCTCTAATAAAATTATAGATTATCAAACCGCCTACGGTGAGCTTATAAAATATGCTTTCTTAGATGAAAAAATTTACAAAATTCTAATAAGGCAGAAACCAAATATAATTACAAATAAACTTATTCATAAATGCATAGATTATAAAAATAAGATTGTAAAAAAAGATCCCTATGAAAAAAAAGGAATTCGTTTTATTCTAAACTATGGTCATACCTTTGGTCATGCATTTGAAAAACAATATAATATTCCTCATGGACAAGCAGTACTTTTAGGGATTGAATTTATATTAAAACACTTCACAAAAAACAAAACATTATTAGAAACTAAATTTTATAATCTTATAAAACTACATAACTTGCAAAATCTGCTTGAAATTAAAAAAAGAAATATAAATCAATTTTTAGACTTTGTTCTTAAAGATAAGAAAAGATCATCTAGTAAATACATTAAACTTGTGGTGATAAATAAAATTGGAAGTGCGCAAGTCGTAAATGTTACACTCAACACGGTTATGGAAAAAATTAAAAATGAATATTAATGTTTCAAATCACCCCATAAATAAAAGCATAACAGTTCCAACCTCAAAATCGCACACAAATAGATTGTTAATTTTGGCCTCAATTTATCCTGAAACAGTTATAATTAAAAAATTTTCTCACTCTACTGATGTGTTAATTTTAATTGATTGTTTAAAAAAAATTGGTTTGGAAATTGAAATTGATAATATTAATGAAACTCTCACTATAAAAAATTCATTTCCTAATTCAGAAAATAATCTAAATAATCTAAATGATCTACCTATTGAATTAAATGCAGGAGATGGTGGGACCACCAATCGCTTTTTACTGGCACTACTTTCTAGAGGTAGTTGTCGGTATAAACTTCATGCCAATAACCTGATGTTATCAAGACCTATTTTAGAATTATGTAATATTTTAAGAAAATTTTCGGTAGATATTTCTGATACTTATCCGCTTGAACTTAAAGGACCTGCTATATTTGAACAAAATAAAAGTGGAACTGAAGTTAAAGTTGAAGTTGAAGTTGATTGCTCTCTAAGCACTCAATTTCTATCTGCACTAATGTTAGCATTCGCAGATAAGAAAATTAATTTCGTAGCAAAAAATGCTTTATCTTCAGTTCCCTATATTGATCTAACGACTAATACAGTGAAGAACTTTTATCACAATCTCAAAGTGAAAAAAAATAATGTTTTCGAAGTTCCTGCTGATTTTAGCTCTATTGCTTATCCAGCAGCACTAGCTCTTATTTGTGGAGACGCAGTTACAATAAAAAATTGCCACTCAATCGATTTCATACAGGCCGATGCTCAACTTTTTAATATAATCTCAGAAAATTTTTCTAAAAACATTAATGATTTATATAAGATTGATTCGAGTGGGCTTAGAATTAATAAATGTATTCAAAAATTTTCTGCGATAGAAGTTGATTGTCTTCCCTTTCCCGATCTAGTTCCAGCGCTAGCATTCATTTGTAGTTACAGCATAGGCGAATCAAAATTAAAAAATATCAAAAATTTAAAATTTAAAGAGAGTAATCGTATCACAGAAATTTGTAGAGTTCTCACTATCTTTAATATAAAACATAAATATGATGATTATAAAGATGAATTAAGTATTTGTGGCCTTGAACGAGAAGGACAAGACAATAAGAAAAAAATTACACCTCTTGATTTTCACTCTCCAACAGATCATCGAATTGCCATGATGACATATCTTTTCTTAAGAAAAAACTCTGGTGGAAATATTTATAACTGGGAATGTGTAAATAAATCATTTCCAAATTTTTTTAATGAAATGTTCTAGTATTTTAATTTTACAGGCCCTCAATTAGGAGAAAAAGAAAAAATGGATTTAACTGGTTTAAAATATTTAGTAGTAGGTAGTGGCATCTGGGGATCAGTATTTGCAGAGCGAATTGCCA
>JADGAM010000159.1 GCA_015232015.1 Oligoflexia bacterium
CAAGAAGGTCGATAAGATCAGTATATTTTATTAATGGTTCTCCACCGAAAAGGGCCAAACTCAATTGTTTTTTATCTGAGTTTAAGATGTTACTGAAATAGGACTTTAGTATCTCTACTCCGTCCGGCGTCCACATTTGAAATTTTTCTTTTTGATAGCAATAGGGACAAGACATATTACACTGGTAGGTGGGCACGAGAACTATCCTGTAGAAATTATTATCGGTTCTTAATTTGAAGTAGTTATTTTTCAATAAGGATAGCTCATCCATGTCTTGGACACATAAAACAACTGCAAAAGAAAATTGGTTTCACCTTTAGCTGTTCTTGTACTACCAATGGAACGCTACTTAACAGGGATCGGATCAACAAGCTTGTTGATGAATTCGATTGTACCATCTATCAATTAACTATTGATGGGGCAAAGGAACAACACGACCAGCGAAAGTTAATTGCAGAAAAACACCCCTCCTATAATAAGGTGATTGATGTAATAAAATCATTAGTTCAAAAAAAATTAAGTAGCAAAAAGGAAATAGAAGTAATAGTAAGATTCAATTTATTGAATGACACCGTTGATGATATTGATCGTGTTTTTAATGATTTTAATGAACTAGAAAAGAAAAATATCAAAGTTTATTTCAGATCAATTTATAGTACCGACTCATTTAAGAGAGAAGAAAAAATTGATCTAACTCCATTTTATAAACTGGCAAAAGAAAGAGGAGTTTCTATATATGAAAATTTCATTCAAAACTACTCTTATTGTGAAGGTGATATCGGTATTACCATAAATCCTGATTTGTCAGTTTGGAAATGTAATCATGATTTGGATCAAAAAGATAAAAAGATTGGAATGATAAATAATTGTGGCGAATTAGTAACCAATCAAACTCACAACCTAATAATAGATAAGGTTAATCCCTTTAGTGATAATAACTGTCTGAAGTGCTCTTATCTTCCGCTCTGTTTTGGAGGATGCCACTTTGATTATTTAAATAATGGAAAAAGAAACTGTCTTTTAAATCGCGTGGGCGAAGAAAAATTGATAGAACACTTTCTTCCAACTTTAATTTAAGGAAAAGATAAAATGATAACAAATTTATTAAATCATTTAGGTCGAGACTTCTGGATATATAGACTTGGACAATTTTTTTCTGGTCTGGGTGATAGTTGCACTCAGGTGGCATTATATTGGTGGTTATTGCAACATCTTTCACCAGTGCAAGTTGGAACAATCTTATCCATATCCATGATTGCCGATATCTTTCTTCCTCCACTTTTGGCCCCCTTAGGGGATAGATATCCTAGAAAAAATTTAATGATCCTGGCCAGTAGCTGCCAATTAGTTTTGGCCGCAGTTTTTGCGTTTGTGGCCTACACTAACTTTTTTAGTTTGCCGTTAATACTAACATTAATTCCTCTCTACTACCTCTTTAAAAGTCTTTTCCTTTCTGGTGCTACTGGTTTGCTGGCCTTTTTAGTACCAAGAGAACGTTACAACGAAGGTTTGCGCCAAACTCAAATAATTAACACAATCGGAATGGTCATTGGTGGAGTGATTGCAGGTGTGGTTTTACACAAATTTGGAGTGTCAAAGGCATTTTTCTTAGATTCAATTAGTTTTTTAATTTTAATGATAGCAGTTCTTTTTATTAGTGTTAGAAAAATTGATTCCAACACTCAAAAGAAAAAAGAGCATCCAATAATTTTATGGAAAAACGATCTATTTGATGGGATTAAATTTATTCAAAAAAATCAACTGCTCTTAATCGTGTCTCTAATGATTGCAGGTCTTAATTTTTTCTTTGCCCCATTTACTTTGGTAGTTTCTACTATGATTACAAATAACAAAGTATGGCCCGCTTGGACATTAGGTACTTTTCAAACATCTTTGGCGGTAGGAAGTTTATTAGGGTTGTTTTTACTTAATCGTTTATTAAAAAATTTAAGCTCATCATCCCTTTTTATTTCTTTAGTGATTGTTGAGGGAGTAGCGGCCATAATTATGTCAGCATTTACCTCACTGGCATCAATATTATTGATACCAATGGTATTTGGTATCGTTTCTGCAGTAACAACAACACTTGTTTTACGACAATTAAATCTTTTTGTTCCTGATAGCTATCGTTCAAGATTTTTTTCAATCTTTGAATTAATGGTTAGATTAATGAATCCGCTTGGAGTATTTCTTGGTGGTGTTTTTCTCAGCAACTACCAACCGGCTACTTTGTTGCTTATGAACGGAATTTTGCTGATTATTTTTACGATAGCGGTGTGTTCTCTTTCATATTTTAAAACATTTATGTCCTATACTTTGGCCAATTTTCAAGAGAAATCAGTGACCGGATAATAAATTATAGTTGAAATGAAAAAATAAATTCATATTAATATCAATTTTTAACATTAGAGGTATTGGCAATGAAAAACTTAAAACTAATTCTATTTCTGGGAATATTATTACTAAGCAATATTAACAAAGGATATACAATGCAATCAATGATGGGAAATACAAATTTAAGCGACAACACTTATGATTCACTAAAAATAATGGGTGCTGCTAAATTAAGCAATGTCATCATAACAGAAAATTTAGATATTTTAGGTCCAACAACATTAACCAATAACTCGAAAATTGAAGGAAAAATAAATGTAGTTGGGCCTATTAATCTAAGATCAGTTACTCTTAATACTGGTAGAGTGGTCGGTCCTTTTGATGCTGAAAATTTAAAGGTCAGTGGAGAATTAAATATTGTTGGAACTGTTGATTGTAACAATTGCAAGTTTAAATCACCACTTGTGATAACGTCTAAAAAATGTTCCTTTAAGGACTCAGAGATGGAAAGTCTTAGGATTTTAAAGGATGGTGAAAAGGCAACTCAAAAAATTTATCTGCGTGGAAAAACAACAGTTCATGGAGATATTATTTGTGAGGGGAAAAATGTTGAGATTGTTCTAGATGAAGGAGCGAAGGTTTTGGGAAATGTTACTAAAGGTAAATAATTTTTTTTGTTGAAAGCTTTGAATTTTGACACTGAACTTTTTATAGTTTAAGAAGTTGCGCGATGTATTTTTTGATTTTTATATATTAAAGATATACTCAATTATTTGGTAAAATCAAAATAGTTTTCTGGAATTACTTATTGAGGTTGCAATTCCACAACAGAGTCCAAAGGTAATTAAACTTGATCCACCATAGGAAACTAACGGTAGAGGAATTCCTACAATCGGTAGCAGTCCTGCTGTCATCGACATATTAATGAATGTATGCCAGAAAAAAATAGACATAAGTCCTATAACAATTACTGAATCATAGAAATTTGTTGTCGCCATCGAAAGCCAGATAAATCTAATAAAGAGAATTATGTAGAGTCCTATCAAAATCATTGAACCAAATATTCCATGTTCCTCATTAAATACCGAGAAAGCAAAATCAGTATGATTTTCTGGAAGATAACTTAAGCTGGCCTGAGATGATTTTTTAAAACCTTTTCCAAATATTTGTCCAGAACCTATAGCTATCTCTGATTGAATGGCATTATATCCATGCCCTTTAACATCTCCCCAGGGATCAAAAAAAGTTATTACTCTTTGTTTTTGATAATCTTTTAATCCAAATTCATACATAACGATACTACCAACTAATCCTAATATTCCAATAATGATAATTGGTTTCAATTTTAATCTTCGATAAAATGTTATGGAAAAAAATACCAAAAGCAATATAATTCCGGATCCTAAGTCTGGCTGAATAATAACTATGATCGAAGGAATAATGACAAAAATAGAGGGTAGAATCATCTGTTTAAGACCAATATCTGTTTCTGGATCTCTTGTGCTATACCATCTACCTAACATCAATACTAAAGACAATTTCATCATTTCTGATGTGATCCGACCCCATTCTTTATCCCAATTCTAATGTAACATTTTCTACGATTTTATTGACCTCATAATTAGGGAGAATCGCCAGCGGTGCGGGCGGGTGATACCCTAAAGAACTATGCGGTCTGATTGTATTATAGTCTCTTCTCCAACTTTCAATAATAACTTTTGCCTCACTTAAATTATAAAAAAGTTCTCCATTTAGCAATTCATCTCTTAAACGAGAATTAAAAGATTCAATGTAACCATTTTCCCAAGGACTCCCGGGTTCAATATAAAGGGTTTTTACCTCTAGGCCGCCTAACTATTTCCTCAGTTGTTCAGCGACAAATTCAGGACCATTGTCTGAGCGGATAAAGGCCGGTTGTCCATGGGCCAAAAACAAATCCGCAAGGGTTTCCAACACATCGAAAGAGGTTAACTTCCTTTTCACTTTTATGGACAGACACTCTCTGGAAAACTCATCAACAACATTTAACATCCTAAAAGTTTTTCCCTCGTGGGTTCGATCGTGAACAAAATCGTAGGACCAGACGTGATTTTTATAACTGGCCCTGTGTCGAACACAAGATCCATCGTTTAACCATAACCTTCCTCGCTTGGGTTGCCTATGGGGAACTTTCAGTCCTTCTTCCCTCCAAATTCTTTGAACTCTTTTGTGATTAACAAGGGTGCCATTTGCTCTAACCAAGGCAGTAACTCTCATGTATCCGTAGCGACCGAATTGAGAGGCAAAAGAAATAATTTTTTCTCTCACAACATTTTCATCGGGACGAATTCTTTTTTTATATCTTTGAGTCCTTCTGTTTTGCCCAACGGAACAAATTCTCCTCTCAGAGATGGCAAATGTATTTTTTACATGCTGAACGGCCTGCCTTTTCCGTTCAGCACTTAGTAGTTTCCCTTGTTGATTTTCTTTAAAATATCAATGTCCAGCGCTTGATTGGCGACCAATTTTTTCAGACGTATATTTTCCTTTTCGAGCTCTTTCATTCGACGAGCCTGATCTAGTTTTAAAGATCCAAACTCCTTTTTCCAACGATAGTAAGTTAATCGATTTACTTCAATTGCTTTGACGGCCTCATCTAGCGATTTGCCATCAGCAATTAAAAGTTCTGCCTTCCGCAACTTTGCAATAATTTGTTCTGTAGTATGAATTTTACGCGCCATAAATCCTCCAAAGTTTTAGAGAAAATATCACAAAAGTTGGGATAATTTTAGGGGTTCATTCCAATTTCATACGGCCCCAGTTTCTTGGGCCTCATGGGGACGAGTAATTTTGTTAGCATTGGTAAGTTATTTATTTATTGAACTAGAAAAATGGATTAGATATCACCGTCAATATAAAAAAAAATAAGTATGATGGTCTAGCGATCATCAAGGGAATGAGTAGAATAACAAATAAATTAGAATTTTTTCATATCCTCCTTTTTATGGGTTCCTATCTTAATAAGTGGTTCTTTGTTATATCTACTCTTTCCCTATATATCTAAAAATAGATTTTGCACCAACTACCGCTCATTACCCTCATCTTCATTTTCAGCATTTTCATCAGCAACAAAAGTCAAATTCCAACTCATGATAGTTTCTCCGACATTACGATCATAATTGTATTTTGAAATAACTTTGCTGCCATTTAAGCTTTTAGTGGGAGTGGTCGGATCAATGTAAAAGGTGGCCGTTGCTTTTCGACCAAGGAATTGGTGTTTCTGAGTAACAACATTTGAATTTCTGTTATCATACTCACCATCACAACCACCGGAATTAGCTATTGAATTTGATAAAGTAACATTGGCACTATAAGGTCCTTGATTAGCAATGATCATAAAGGTGTCGTTTAAATCTCCAGTTGCAGACATTTCTAAACTCCAATTGCGTGAAGTTACGTTATCAACAATTGAAGTTGAATTTCTTTCATTAATTGAGATAGGTGCAAAACGATGTCCATCAGGATTGTCTCTTGGTGGTGGACAATAAATCTTCCCATTAGCAATGGTGGACTCAGCATTATACTCATCCAACTCTATTTTAGAGGTTGCAAGATCTTCTTTCTTTTTAGGAATATTAAATATGATTTTTGACTTACTTCTATTGGTTGATCTGACTTCTCCATCATAACCAGTATCACTTTGAACGGAACCAAAAATTTTATAAGGTTTTTCACTGCTACTATCATCACTCCCCTGAATAATCACTGTACCTGTCCAACGGCCGGCGGTTGGTTTTTTCTTAAAATTCCAAACATAGCGATGACACTTCTCAAAGGTTTTTCTAGTTGGTCCGATTTTATCGACAATATATGGATCATAAACACTTTTCATTCCAAAAAACCAATAATATTCATCTCCACCGGTTCCCTCGACTTTTTCACAAGTAAATTCAGTACTGCCCGAGATGGCATTCTTATAAGGAGAAATTCCTGTTTGAGAAAAGTTAATTGGTACATCGACAGATTGTTGAGGAAGCGGTTCAGGAAGCAGACTGAAAAAAGTACAATTGGGAAGAAGTTCATCTTTGCTATAGTTGGCTATAACTGGTGCATCACCGTACAAAGATAGTGTATATGGATATCCTTCTGCAGTTTTTTCTTCAAAGATAATACTAAAGTCACCTTTATTTTCAAAGAGTTGATGTTTTCCGTATTCACCGCTTCTAACCCCCATAGAGTTTAATATCCCTTCACATGAGGAGACGTTACCACCTTTAAGAATTCGTTTTTGTTCATTGTAGTGCCAGCCACCTAGAGCGTAGACATTTAAAAGCGAAGAATCTCCGAAGTGAGAGAAAGTTATCCATCGATCGAAATGAAAAGACCAACTGACATCTATCCTTGTTCCTTCTGATCTAATATCGTTAAGTGGACCTTGATAAGTAGTCTGAGTAATAGTTTCACCTAAAGAATCGCCAAATGACTCTACTATTTTTATCGATCCCTCCCATGAAGATTTTTCATCTGGTTCGGGTAGAATAATTTCAGGAACATCTCTTTCATATGCATTTGCAACAGATGTGAAGATGCTAGTGTTGTTTGCAATCAGAAAAAACATAGCTAAAATGAATTGAGTTGAAATTTTTATATTAATTATATTATTGATAATATTCATAGAGAAATCCTTATTGTCCAATTAATGTTTTTATCTCCAATTATCTTATTGCCACTTATAGGCGAATTGGAAATTTCATCTGAGTTATAGTTTTGATTTGTATATATCTTTAAGTCAAAATTATCTTCAGGAAATTGCCATGGAATTTTATAATCT
The DNA here is from genome assembly GCA_015232015.1 of Oligoflexia bacterium. Lineage (GTDB taxonomy): Bacteria > Bdellovibrionota > Bacteriovoracia > Bacteriovoracales > Bacteriovoracaceae > JADFZW01. The sequence continues at coordinate 7,145 of JADGAM010000159.1, forward strand.
CGTATTATTTCACTGCTTTTTGAAATACATGCCAGTGGAGTTTTTTGATATAATATTTTTTCATTACGATTAAATGTGGTGGCGGCAGGAGTAGGAATTTTAAATTTAATTTGAATTCTATTTCCAGTTTTATTGGCCATTACAATGAGGGGAACATCTATTTTAAAATTATTTATTTCACCTTGATCTGTAATTTCCTTTTTGAAAGGGATAACCGCCGTAAGTGTTTGAGGATTCGGATCACTTAAAACACAACGCTGATTATCTATTCCTGTTTCAGTTTTTTTAATTAGAATTTTTTTACTAATCACAAAAGTTGCTTGGTTCTTTTTAATATTAACTATCGTTTTTTCAAAGAATGTATCGCTATCTTTTTGGGATATCTCGATACTGCCATCAGTAATAGTGATAGGTATCGTAGAGTCGTGTTCTTGGGCCATTACTAAGTTTAAACTAATAAATTTTGTAAAAATTAATTCAGAAAAAATCACATAGAACAATAAATAGCTTATCTTCATAACTCTCCTGCTGGGTAATTGGTTGGATAAAAAAGATGCTGGTAAAATAACCTAAAACAAATAGAATGTAAACGATAAGCGGTCAGAATAAATAAAGCCTATTTTCTCTCTAATCTATTTGATCGCATAAGTTTCCTTAAGTAAGTATAAAAATGAATTTGTATAATAAATTGGTTAGTTCCTGTTTGCTTCTGTTGTTAGAAAATAGATAGGTTTAGAGACAGCTGATTGCACATGAGTATAAGCTTTCGTTAAGATCGGCAAAGCATTTTTGCACTATCGGTATACAGTCGTTTGCATATGTGTTTGCAATACACTTTTGTAGTAATTCTTGACATCTCATTGTTGTTGGGTAGTGATTTGTACAGCAATTATATTTACAGGTTTCAATAGGCACTTGATCCGAAGGCATAGAAGAGAAATCAGGAGTAGGGCACATTTCTTCAACAGAACTGTATTCTGCAAAAGTTGTATTTACACACATAAGTAAAAAAAACATAAGAGTAAGCATTGTTTTCATTTTTTGTTTCCTTTTAAAAATTTCATATTTATTGATCTTTTGGTATTGTATAATTAATAAAAATTTAATTGATAGTCATTAGTTTTTAATAAAAATTCAACTGTTTTTTAGCTCTGAGGATACGGCCATTGCTCGTGTTTATACAAAGGTATCTTCCTCTATGAATCTAAACTTACTAGTACTCGTAAATCACTCATTAGCGCACCAGAAAACACACAGTGCAAGTCTTGGCCAATGGAGTTCATTCGTTCTACAATTGAGCAAACCCTCCAAAAGAGTTCCATTATAATAACCACCTGATAGCTTCAAATATGCGTTGGCAAAAAACTACACTAAACCGTCTATTTTATTAATTTTAAATAAACAGATAGAGCATTAATGACTAGCTGTGTAGATGATAGTGATTGGTTTAATTAGCATTGATGTGCTATAATTATTATTAGTATGTTAGATGTTCTAACCACCAAAGAATAATTATTTTAAATGGAGCCTCCTTTATATAGCTGCTGTCAAACATGTCTTATTAGGTTAATTCTTACTTTCAAAACGATATCGTTACCAAGGGCGTTAAAAGTTAAGTTCTTTTCAGGAGAATCGTTAGTTCTGTGTCTAGCTTCTAAAGTAACGTTCTCATCAATTTTAGTGGCCATCGTTGCTGTATTAAAATTCAATTCAAAATTGCTAAAAACAAAAAATATAAATGGAAAAAGTTTATGAAGTATCTAGTTATTAAATATCAAAGAAAGGAATTTATTTTTATGAATATTTAAAAAAATATATGCCAATGCTTTTTATGAAGCAATGGGTGCTAAGGAAAAGGGTTTGGTATAATATATAAAATTTTTTCATAAAACTCCTTCTTTTTTAGTACACAAAGGTTACATGTTTTTTATTATATCTACCCTTTTCTTTTAAAAAATAGTTTTTGAAAAGTTTATAGTATTTATTCAATAATTTTTAAAGATACAAGGATCTAAAAAGTGAGTGCAATTATATTAGTTGTTGTTCCGATAACTTTTTTATCAGTAGTAATAGGTGAATTAGTGCCAAAATCAATAGCGCTAAAATATTCATTACCGATTCTACTGAAGTTAGCACCTACATTACAATTGGCCGAGAAAATACTTAGTCCACTAGTTATTCCAATGGAAAAATCCACAAGGTTTATTTTAAAATTATTACTTAAATCGAAATCCAATTTAGAAACTAGTGATGAGAGTGAGGATATTTCTTTATCAGGATTAAAAAAAGATCATAAACAATATGTCTTAAATCTAATTGATTTAGATGCTAAAATAGTAAAAAATGCTATGTTGCCATGGAATAAAGTTAACTATCTTTTATATGAACAAGAACATCAAGATGTACTTGATATAATTTTAGAGAAACGACACACACGACTTCCAGTAATGGCCGAAAAAGATGTTTGTGGTTTTTTACACTCAAAAGAATTTTTGAATTTATTTAAAAGTGGAGTAGCAGACAATTGGGTTAGTTTTATTAGAACACCACACTTTATAAGTAAAGAAGCAAAGTTGCTTGAGGCCCTAAAATTAATGCAAAAGAAAAAAAATCAT
>JADGAM010000015.1 GCA_015232015.1 Oligoflexia bacterium
GATACAGATGCCACAAGTGATGAACCTTACTCTGGGATTGGATCTGATGTGGGATTTCGTTGTATTATCAGGGTGCCAGACTCATTATATGTTGAATAATAATTGATAATGGTTATTTTTTTTCAGAAGCAGAAATAGAAGTAGAATCAGAAGTAGAAACAGAAGTATCATCAATTTCTTTAAGAGAGGAGATTTCTTTTTCTAGCATATTTAAATTGATATTATCTGCAATATCTTTTGCCTTTACATTTACATTTACATTTACATTTACATTTTTTTTTGCATCTTTTTTTATCTCTTTATTTGTATCTTTGTTATAGTTTAGATCTGGTGATTCAATAGGTAGAAAGGATTTTTTTTTAATTTTTCTCTTTTTTAGAGAAGATGATTTCACATCAATTTTATCATTGCTATCAGTATTAAAAATAACTTTTGACTCTGATTCTGATTCTGAATTTATAACATCAAGATCAACATCAACATCAACATTATTTTCAATAAATTTTAATTCTTCGTTAAGACGTAATATCTCTTTTGGATTTCGTGAGAACGAAGAAGAAGGAGAAGAGAAGTCTTCATCATTTGCAAAAGTAAAATTGACTGTTAGTAAAAACAGCACAAGAGTGATCAATTGATACTTTTGATATTTTAAGATTTTAAAATTATCAGACATATGAATATATATAGCTTATTTAAGCATATTTTGATAGATATTATCGATATTTTTTGTCTTGCGGAAAAATTATTTGATCTAAATACTTATGAATTTCTAAAAAAAAAATTAATTATGGATAACTTTTCTAAACTTTCATTTTATGATTATCATCTTCCTCAGAATTTAATTGCTGAAAGACCAACTACTGAACGACATAATTCAAGACTTTTAGTTTATGATCAAAGAAATGATAGTGTTACTCATACTTCGTTTTTCGAAATTACAAAATTTTTATCGCCAAAGATGCTTCTAGTTTTAAATAACACCAGAGTTTTGAAAGCACGTCTTGTAGGTAATAAATATTCTAAAGGTGTTTTTGGCGGAAAATGTGAATTATTAATTGTTGATCCTCCATCCTTACATTCACAAGAAAATAAGAATATTTTTAAAGTATTAATTAAATGTAGGGGTGTAAAAAAGATTGGTGATGAGTATTTGTTGGCGGATCAAAAATATATTGCGAAGATAATTCATATTTTAAATGATAATGACAATGATAGTGGCAGCAGTGGTCTATTTGATGTTGAGTTTTATGAATATAAGTCAATGCTGATTCAGAATTATTTACAAGTTCAAGATATGCTTAATGATTATGGACTAGTTCCAATTCCAAAATATATTAGAAAAGGTGAATCAGATTTTCAAGATAGTCAAGATTATCAGACAGTGTTTTCATCTACAGAAAAGAAAAATTTATGTTCAATAGCTGCTCCTACGGCAGGCCTACATTTTTCAGAAAAAATATTAAATACAATTACTCGTTCAAATATTGAATTGGCGCACGTTACTTTACATGTAGGAATCGCAACTTTTTTACCTGTAAGAACGGAAAATATTTTAGATCACAAAATGCATAAAGAGAAATTTTTTATAGCTGAAGATAGCTTGAAAAAAATTGAAAAATACAACGAGAATATAGTGGCGGTAGGAACAACCTCTTTAAGAGTGTTAGAGAGTAAAATTAGAAACGAATGCTTTAAAGCAAATACTTTCTACGACACCGATATTTTTATATATCCTGGAAAAGAAATTACAACTATAAAAGGTCTAATTACTAATTTTCATCTTCCTAAATCAACATTAATTATGTTGGTGAGCGCGCTTATTGGGAGAGAAAAAACATTAGAGATATATGCAGAGGCCATTAAAGAAAAATATCGTTTTTTTTCCTATGGAGATGCCATGCTTGTAATTAGAAAAAATTTTCCTTTAGATTGACTTAAAAAGATTAATTAGGAGACTAAATAGCAATGAGTTTTTTTAATTTACAGACAACTAATTCAACTAATTCGAAAGCACGAGCGGGAATTATTACGTTGAGTGATGGACGTACCATTCGCACACCAGTGTTCATGCCTGTAGGAACTCGAGGTAGTGTTAAAGCAATATCACAAGAAGATTTAAGAGAATTAGATATTGAAATTATACTCTGTAATACCTATCACCTTTATTTAAGGCCCGGGCAGCATTTAATTGAAAAGGTTAGTGGCGGATTACATAAATTCATCTCTTGGGATCGAGGGATTTTGACTGACTCTGGAGGGTACCAAGTATACTCCCTTGCAACCTTAAGAAAAATTACAGAGGAAGGCGTTCATTTTAAATCACACATAGATGGCTCAAGTCATCTGCTCACTCCTGAAAAATCAATAGAGATTCAAAGATCATTAAACTCAGATATAGTAATGGCCTTTGATGAATGTCCGGCCTTACCGGCCCCCTACGAAACTTTAGACAGGAGTTTGGAGTTAACTGCAAGATGGGCCAAGAGGTCTTTAAGTGTGTCGTTAAATGAAGGACAAAATATATTTGCAATCATACAAGGCGGGCCTTACTTTGATTTACGAATGAAATCTTTGGAACTGTTAAGAGATGATGGTTTTGCAGGTTATGCTTTAGGTGGGCTTTCAGTAGGAGAAAAAAATGAGGAGATGGTAGAGTTGTGTGAAAAGTTTGTTTCACATATGCCACAGAATAAACCTCGTTACTTAATGGGTGTGGGAACACCAGTTGATATTCTCAGAGGGATTTCCAATGGATTAGATATGTTTGATTGCGTGCTACCAAGTAGAAATGCCAGGAATGGTCAGGCATTTACATCAAAGGGAACTTTAAATATTAAGAATGCAAAATTTATGGAGGATACCACACCATTAGATTCAAATTGCCAATGTAAAGTGTGTAAAAATTATTCAAGAGCGTATATTAGACATTTATATGTAGTAGGTGAGTACTTGGCAGGTCAACTTCTCACCTATCATAATTTATATTTTTATATAAAAATAGTGCGTCAGGCGCGTGAGGCAATATTTCAAGGGGAATTTGATAATTATTTTAAAAGATTTTTAGTGGATTATTCTAGTTTGGGAGGGGACTAATAGACTAATCTATTGTCGACTAATATATTAGTCTATATACTAGTTCATTACAAAATATATTAATTATTGTTCTCTTAATTATGTGATTAATTTAAAAACAATACAATACTAAAAAAGAGGTATTTATGAAGTCTCAAAGTTTAAATAAAATTTTTCTTACTACAAATTTATTTTTATTTTCTTTTATTATGAAAAGCACAGAAGCATTCTCTTCTGATGCTTCAGGCATGGCCACTTCAGCAGCACCACAACCATCAATGCTGATGTCTTTATTACCTTTTGTTCTTATATTCATGATTTTTTATTTTTTAATGATTAGACCTCAAAAGAAAAGAATGCAACAAGAGGAAAGTATGCTTTCAACTTTAAAGAGCGGAGATGAAATTTATACTAAATCGGGAGTGTTGGGAATTGTTTCTGCTCTTAATGATAATATAGTTACACTGGAAATTTCTCAAGGTGTACATGTTAAATTTTTGCGTTCGCAAATAGGTGGTCTTTCAAAAAAACTTTTCGAAGAAAAAGCAGTTAAACAAGATAAGAAAAAATAGTTATTTGTAATTTTTTGTTAGTTATATGGCCTTATTGATTAACATCCAATAAAATTATAATTGTAAAATGCAAAAAAATATTAATCATTCTAACCAAGGTGATATGTGAATGAAAAGTAGTTGGTGGTACAGATTTTCTTTAATGATGTTTGTCTTACTTATTGCGGTAATGGTAAGTTTACCAACGTTTTTAAATTTCAACTCTGAAGGAAAATATCCATTTAAATCGAAGGTAAATTTAGGACTGGATCTTCAAGGTGGTCTCTATATGGTTTTAGGGATCAATTTTAACAATGTTTATAGAGATGAGATTAGATCTTATATAAATAAATTTGAATATACTTTGAAAGATATTGGTATTGAATCTACTCCTGGGGATATAATTGTTACAGATCCGGTTGATCCAAAACATACAATAACAATAACTAAAAAAGAGGATATTGGTAAGGCCAAAGATAGAATCAGAGAGTACTTTGGAGAAGTGGTTCGTTTAACTGCTGAGAAAGGGAACGTGCTAGAGTATGGATTAAATATGATCTTAAGAACTAGAGTAGAAGAGCAAGCAGTTAGCAAATCAATTGAGGTTATTAGAAACAGAATTGATGAATTTGGTGTGACTGAGCCTGAAATTATTTCTCAAGGTAAAGATAGAATACTAGTTCAATTACCAGGTATTAAAGATATTGAAAGAGCAAAAGATTTAATTGGAAAAACTGCTAAGTTAGAATTCAAATTAGTTAATGATGATATTGATGCTGCTACCTTGGCCTCTTGGGTATCAAAAGCTGAGGTATCTGGTATTAAATTTGAGAAGGGATCACGTTTTTCGGATTATTTAAATAAGATTAATACTTATTTAAATAATGATTTACCAAAGGGTTTTGAAATAGCATTCCAGAAAAAAATGAATAATCAAACTAATGAATTAGAGAGCAAAACCCCTTATCTGGTTGAGGTGTTAGCTCAAATAACTGGAGATGACTTAGAAGATGCAGGAGTGCAAATTGATAGTCAAAAAAATCAACCATACGTTTCGATGACACTTAAAAGTCAGGGAGCAAAAAGATTTGAAGACCTAACTGGAAATAATAAAGGGAAAAGATTGGCAGTAATTCTAGATGGAAACGTTTATACTGCCCCTCACATTAATGAAAGAATTGGGGGAGGAAGAGCGCAAATTACATTGGGTCAGGGTGATTATGATAAAATGCTAAGAGAAGCAAAAGATATCGCTTTAGTATTAAGAGCAGGTGCACTTCCTGTGCCTCTTGAATTTGAAGAACAAAGAGTTGTTGGGCCAAGTCTAGGTCAAGACTCAATTAAACAAGCAAACTACGCTGGATTAATTTCATGTTTGGCAATTTTTATTTTTGCAATTTTCTACTACAGATTTTCCGGATTAATTGCAGTAACAACACTAATACTAAATATGATATTCATTTTTGCTACTTTGATAGTTTTCGATGCAACTTTGACTTTGCCAGGTATTGCAGGAATTGTTTTGACAATTGGTATGGCCATCGACTCAAACATTTTAATTTACGAGCGTATTCGAGAGGAGCTTCGGCATGGAGCGCATACCTTCAAAGCAATGCAAGCGGGATTTCAACATGCATTCTGGACAATTGTGGACGTTCACGTAACAACTGCTTTGTCAGCTCTTTGTCTTTTAAATTTTGGAACAGGGCCAATTAGAGGTTTTGCTTTAACACTTTTAATTGGTGTGATTTCTACCGTATATTGTTCATTCTTTGTATCGAGAGTTTTCTTTGATCTATATTTAAATAGAGTTTCTGGCAAAGAGTTAAGCATTTAGTTTAGTTGTTAATTGGTTGTTTAGTTAGTTTTTTGTTACTTGTTATTTATTGGTTTGGTTATGGTTAGGAGGCCCTACTTATGTTTGAAGTGATTAAAAATAATTTAAATATAAATTTTACAAGAATGTATCCTATTGCTTACATTTTATCTTTAACTATAGTTTTAGGTTCTTTATTTTTCTTTTTTTATAAAGGACTAAATTATGGAGTGGATTTTAGAGGAGGAGCAGAGATACAAGTTCAATTTAAAAGTCCAATAGATCTGAAAGATCTAAGAGATAATTTAAATAAGGGTGGTTTTCAAGGAGCATCTGTTCAGTCAATAGGTGAACCATCTGATAATGAATTTTTAGTTAAGGTGTTAGCAGATGAAAAAAACTTAAACACTGTAACTCAACAAATAGCCCTCTCACTCTCTAAAGATTTTGCAGATAAGGGTGCAGAGATTAGAAAAACAGATATAGTAGGTCCAAAAGCAGGAGCAGAACTTAGAGCATCTGGTTTTAAAGCGATGGCCTACTCCTTAATTGCTATTTTAATTTATATTGGTCTTCGCTTTGATTTTAAATATGCTCCAGGTGCAGTGCTGGCACTAATTCATGATTCGGCCATTATTGTTGGAATATGGTCATTTTTTGGAGTGGAATTCACTCTGCAAATTGTGGCCGCTATCTTAACTGTCATTGGTTATTCTGTTAGTGATACTGTAGTTATCTACGATAGAGTGAGGGAACAGGAGGCAAAGCATCCTGGAACTCCTATAAAAGATTTATTAAACACTGCTATCAATGAAACGTTATCTCGTACCATTCTTACTGCTGGATCAACTCTTCTTTCTTCTTTGGCGATGTTTTTTTGGGGTGGACAATCTATTAGAGATTTCTTCTTGGCCGTGAGTATTGGAATTGTTGTGGGGACATATTCTTCTGTGTTTGTTGCTGCCCCTATTACTTTATGGCTTGATATTGTTAAAACCAGGAGAAGTGGTAGCGGTAGTGGAGATGATAAAGATAAAGACAAAAAGAAATCAAATATCTCTTCTCAAGTTATTGCTTAGAAAATTCCTGCTTATACAAATTATTCTGCTTAGAAATTACTTTTTAGAAAAAACTCTTTAGAAAAAGCTTCAACTTGTTCATTTTATTTCTCCATGCATTTTTGTTTGAATATCAAAAATCTTATGGTACAAGGGCCTTTTTAAAAATTTAAATAAATTTTAACAAGGAGTTTTCTGTGAAAAAATTACTAACAATTATTGCAACTTTAACACTTGTATCATCTGCTTATGCTATCCATCCATGTGGTCTTATGTGTAGAGGTAAGGCCTCTCCTTATTTCCAATCATGTACTGAACAATTTGATAAATGCTTAAGTTCTGTTGTTACTTCAGATGAATCATCTAAATCTGAGTGCCAAAAAAAATATGATGTATGCAATAAAGAAGTTAGAAGTTTACAGCTTGAGTGTGTTGATCGTTGTTTAGAGAGTGGCCAAGCATACATTCAATTCTAATATTTTGGCCCATTTTAGACTATATAGGCCGACTTAGGCCACATTTGCTAACAATTGTTGTTCTTCTTTTCCAAAAATCATTCCAACATTTAAAATTATAATAAATTTTTCACCAACCTTACCAATACCTTCAATGAAATAGGTATCAAGCTCCGTAGACATTTCAGGAGTCTCTTCGATATTTTTTGTATCAATAGTTAAAACATCTTTTATATTATCAACAATAAGTCCTGCACTCTTTTCGCCAGTATTTACAATGATTATTACAGATGATTTACTATGTTCTATCTCATTCATTTTAAATTTTATTCTGGGATCAACGACTGGAATAATGTTACCTCTCAAATTTAAAATTCCTTTAACATATGTTGGAAAATTAGGAAGATGAGTAAGCTCTCTGAAACTGGTTATTTCTTGTACAGATTTAATATTAATACCATACTCTTCGTTAGCGATATTGAAAGTAACAAATTGATTTCCCCCAGAGCTAGAGGAGTTTAATAAATTAATTAAAGCTTCTTTAATATCTGTTTTATTATCATTTTGATTTTTCATTTTTATTTGTTCTCCCAATTATTTAATTATAGATATTATCTATATTAAAATTAAATTAATAATTTTCTTTAAAAATCCTGACCATCTGAAAAATCTGTACCGTTTTTCTTTAATATGGATTCAATTATATCTTTTTCATCTGCTGTTTTGTTTTTGATATCATCTTTTTTAATTTCATTATTCTTACTATTATTATCAGTATTATTTTTTTTAGATGAATGCGGAGACATGTGAATTATATTATCGTTAAAATTTGTATTTTTATTATTACTGTTTTGTTTTTGGTTATTTGAAGTCATGGAGGAAGCAAGGTTTGAGTCCATGTTTGAGGCCATGATTGTAGAATCTTGTGATTCAGAAAAGATTTCTTTCATTAATGTGTTCATTGCATATGTTTTATTTTTAACTATCTCACTGCTGGAAGCAATTTGAGCAACCAGAGATGCGTTTCTTTGCGTAACTGAATCTAATTCAATTACTGCCTTGTTTATTTGATCTACAGATGTAAATTGTTCTCTTGTTGCTACAGAAATCTCTTCCATAAGTCCTGACACTTGATTGACATTCGCAGATATTTCTTGAAGTTTGTCATTATTAAGGGAAACTAGCTTTTCACCATTATCAACTTTTTCAACACTATTATCAATTAGTGATTTAATCTCTTTTGTTGCTAATGCCGCTCTTTGAGCTAGATCCCTAACCTCAATTGCTACAACTGCAAACCCCTTACCTTGGTCACCGGCCTTGGCGGCCTCGATAGCAGCATTAATGGCCAAAATATTTGTTTGAAAAGCTATTATTTCAACAAGCCCAATTATTTCTGAAATTTTCTTACTACTAGTAGAAATTTCGCTCATTGCTAGTTTAGTCTCTTCAGATACTGTAAGTCCTTTAGTAGCGGCCGCCACCGCCACTTCTGCAATCTGTGCCACCTTTTGACAGTGATCTGCTGTTTGTTTAACTTGAGAGGTAATTTCTTCTAAAGTTGAAGCAGTTTCTTCTAAAAGTGTTGCCTGTTCTAGAGTGCGTGAAGAAAGATCTTGATTGCCCTCTGCCACTTTTCTAGATTCATCAGTGATAGTGTTTGTTGAATTATTTAAGGTTGTAGATAAAATTTTTGATAATCTCATGAAATATATCAGACATATTATACTTAAGATGAGAATGACCGAAACAATAGATATAAAAAAAGTAGAAGTTACCTTATAGGTTTTTTGTATTTTTTGATTTAATTCATTAGCTTCTTGAATATTATATGTTGTAAGTTTTTTTATAATACTTAGTGTATTATTTAATTTTAAAGAAGAATCCATAATTCTCATTAGCATTATTTCTAAATAATTTGCTGACTTCACCTTATCTTTTGCTGCTATGGCCTCATCAGATTTTTTAGAATAATTAATGAGATCAAAATGTTGTGTTAACCATTCTTTATAATTCATTTGAAATTCTTCATACATTTTTTTTTCATCAATGGTAAAATCATGTCCTTCTAACACTTTTATTAGTTTTTCAACATTACTTAATTCTTTTTCAATTGAATCATATTCCGTTGTTCTTATTACTCCTCTAAGACCAATTAGTAAGAGAGTCTTTTCCTCGGAAGCAATCAAAGATAATGATGATTTTATTTCAGATAATGTGTTAATTGTTGGAAGATTAATTGTAGCTATTTCATTGCCATTTTTGTAATTTTCTTTAGTAGAATAAATTCCTGTTAAACCAATACATATCATAGAACAAATCATTACTATAAAACTTAATAAAACTTTTGTGGTTAAAGCTAATTTTTTTTGCATAGTCATTACCTAATGGTTATTGTCTAGTTTTTGGTTAATAAAAAAGAATTACACATTATATTTCGGCAGAAATATTATTAATTTTAGTAATTGTTAAAAATTTTTACGTTAATTATGAATTGTCTTGAATTGCCTTAGGAATGGGAACTTACCTGACCAGATCAAAAACCCATACCCATAGAAAATGAAACAAAATTATTTAGAAATTTTTTATTTATACCCAAAACTAATCCTAGACCAGGAAGAGCAATATTTTTTAGATACAAATAACTTCCAATTCCTGTAGAAAGAAAATCAGTATGGTTATTAAAATAGGCCTTATACATACAGTAATCTGTGAAAGGTGCTAGCACCCAAGTGCCATAATTTGGAGTGGAAAATGGAATAAGATAATCAATAGATAAATTTTGAGAGCTTTTTAGCCAAAGGCCTCCACTTTGTACTCCTCTATATCCAATATTTCCTCCTGTTTTTATTGAATCCCTTAAATTGGAATTAATTAAATTCATACCAGAAAAGCGAAATTGAAATACATGATTAGAGTAGATATTATTTTGATCAATAAAAGAATATTCAATTTTTGCTGATTTACTTTCATTATCTGAACGATGGATTTGATGAAGATAGTTTAAGCGAAAAGAATATCCTTGATTGAAATATAATTTGTAGTTACTTTGATTATAACTTAATTCGGGGCCGATAGATAAAAAATTATAATTTGCAGGTGGATGGTAATAAAGCTCTTCATTGTAGGTTATGTTTGCTTGTTGTATTCCTAAATTGGCAGATAGATCATGAGAGATGTTGTTGCCAAAACGCAAACTTATATTTTGAGAACTTTCTTTAAATGCATATAAAATATCTTTTTTATCATAAGTTTTTAAATTACGACTACCTTTAGAAAAAAAAGCATCAGCAGTTAATTCACTATAAAATAAATTGCGATCCTTGTAAAAAAAGAAAAAGGCCTTTTCGACGTTGCCGGTTTTTGCTCCAATAAATAACATTTTTCCTATACCTAAAAAATTACTTTCAATAATAAATGCACCAAATGATTTATTGTCGCTACTTAATTTTATCTCTGGAATAGGAATAAGAGTCCACCGTTCTTTTACCTTAATTGTAATTTCTGTTTGTTTTCTTCCCTTAGAAGAAGTTATTTCTACGGAAGAAAAAAGTCGGCTATTCATTAAGCATTGTTTGAGAGTTAGATCATTATTTTTTTTACATCGCTCAATTAAAAATAAAATATGATTATTGGTAGTTCTTTTATTTCCTTCAATTACTATTTTTTCCGATTTTTCAGAGCAGTAACTTGAATTTGGTACTAGAGTTATTAAAAGAATTAAAAGAATTAAAAGAGTGGAACAGATAAAAGGAAATTTAATTATAGATAACTTCATAATGAAATGATAGCATCTACCAACATTACATAAAAGGACATTTTTTATGAATAAAAATAAATATAGATACGGATTAGTTTTAGTAGGCGGAAAGAGTGAGAGAATGGGGGCAGATAAAGGACAATTGGCCTACCACTATGATAAATCTCAAGTTACTTATACCTTTGATCTTTTATCAAATTTTTGTGATAGGGTGTTTGTTTCTTGTAGAGAAGAACAAGCACAATTAGCTCATATAAAAGATTATCCGCAAATTCGAGATAACAGTAAATATCTAAATAATAATAATAATCTTAATAATAATCTTAAAAAAGGGGGGCCTATTGTAGGAATTCTTTCTGCAATGGATGAATTGGAGAGAAATGATAATATAGACTTCCACCAAATGATTATTGTTTTAGCATGTGATATGCCAAATATTGACAAAAATATTTTAGATCATCTAATAAAAAATCATCAACAAAAGAAAAGTGAATATTTAGTTACTGCCTTTCAAAATCCTGATAAAGATAAGGAATGGCCAGAACCATTATGCACTATATATGATTTTTCTGTAAATAAACATTTGTTAAAAATGTTAGAAGAAGGAATAAAATGTCCTAGAAAAATGCTAACGATATTAAATGAAAAGAGTTTGATTAATTTAATCAAACTACCAACATCTAGTAGAGATGCTTTAGTAAATATTAATACAACTGAAGAATATCAAAAATACAAAAAACATAAAAATGAAAGAAAAATGCAAGTAAAAGTAAGGTATTATGCAATTTTAAGAGAGAAAACAAAAGTAAGCGAGGAAAATATTTCTGTGAATGACTTATTAGATGTAGAAAATAAAAAGATTAGCTTAAATAACCTTTATACTTTACTAGATAAAAAATATAATTTTTCAGATCTTATTTCTAAAGAAAAATTAACTGTTGCAGTTAATTCACAATATGTTGATTTTGACTATGAACTTAAAGATGCTGATACTGTAATTTTTATTCCACCTATATCAGGAGGATAAGAATAAATGATAGATAAAATTTTTAATACTAAAATTTTAATTGTAAGAGAAGAAATAAATAATTTTTTACCTTTAAAAAATAAAAATATAGATCTACAGGATCAGGATAATGAAAATGTTGGTGGAGCTGTAATCTTTGAAGGAATTGTTCGAAGAGATAATAATATTGATTATCTTGAATACGAAGGCGATACGGAAATGATACTTTTACAAGGGAAAAAAATCCTTGAAGAGGCCATTCAACAGTTTAATTTAGAGTGTGTAATATTAATTCATAGATTGGGAATTGTTAAAGTTGGCGAGATGGCGGTTTGGATTAGAAGTACTGCCAGACATCGTAAAGAAGCATTTGCTGCAACTGAGTTTGTTATAGATAGTTTAAAAAAACAATTACCTATATGGAAAAAGGAGTGCTTTGTAGATGGAGGAAGTAACTGGGTTGGCCTTTGATGAAAAAAGATATTATAAACGCCAACTCTCTTTTCCTATGATTGGAGAAGAAGGACAAAATAAATTAAGAAGCAGTAAGATTTTGGTTGTAGGTGCTGGTGGACTTGGTTCTCCGCTACTCATGTATTTGGTAGGTTTGGGAATCGGGGAAATAGTGGTTTTTGATTTTGATAAAATTGAATATGAAAATTTACATAGGCAAATTCTTTTTAATGTCGATGAAATTGGTGAATACAAAGCATTAATTGCAATAAAAAAATTACAAAAATATAATCCCTGGGTAAAAATCAGTGGTTATACAGAAAAGATTGATGAAAAAAATATCGAAGAGATACTTTCTAAAAGATTTTTTGCTTTTGATTTAATTATTGATTGTAGTGATAATTTAGCTACAAGGTTTTTAATTCATGATAATGCATACAAGTTTCATATAAATCTCCTTAGTGTGGCCATAGATCATTTAAGCGGTAGTTTGCTTTTTTTTAATTTTGTTGATTCTGCTGATTCTAAAACTGGAGAAGAAGGGTGCCTTAGATGCTTATGGCCCAATTCCCAAAATTCACAAATTTTAGCACTAGATGAAAATAAAAATTTTAGAGGAATTTTAAATATTGTACCTGGAATGATTGCTACTATGGCGGTCATGGAGATTGCTAAATTCTTGCTTAAATGGGAAGGATCTTTGAAGCAAGCAGAGAACTTTCTAATTGATCTTACTAATTTTGAAACCAATCGAGTAAGGTGGAATAAAAAGAAAGATTGTTCGTTGTGTGGGTCTTTAAATAGTCAGGACAAAAAACAGAAGTGAATATTCACCTCATCTCAAAGAAGATATTAGAACTTACATTTAACGATTACTTGTAAAGAATAAGTTTTAAAAAAAATTTATTATTTTTTTTAAAAGCAAAATAAAATTTAATTTGTTGTTTACAGTAATTATTTAAAGATATATTTTTTTTGAAAAAATTATTTGGCAATATTATTCACTGCAAATTTTATAATAATTCACACTATATTTTTATATTAATATTATAGATAAAATAAGTAAAAAATAGTTATAAATTAATTTATTTGAAATTAAAGGGTAAATTACATGAAAAAAATAATCTTATTAGTATTTTTAGTGCTGGTGGTTTTTGCTTCAACAACACTTCAGTTCAGTATGGTCTCATGTGATGCTCATTCACTGGAAACTGTATTACTTGATAATAGTAATAAATGGCATACTGGAGCATTAATGACTCGAGGACATGAAGATTTATTACATTATGCTGTTAAGGAAGCTAATCGAATATTAAATAATAATTTCTATCCATCTGTTAAATTAGGTGTTCCAGCAGTAGATACCAGTAATCAATTAGTGAGAGGAAGTTATGAAACAGATTTTCCTGGTAATAAAATTAAATCTCATTATGGTAATGTTCATGATTGGCATAATGAAGATCATCTTCAATCTTTACATTTTTTAAGAAAATATAGTATTGGCAGTAATCTTTATCAATCGTGTTTGGATGGTACAAATTTAATTTTAGAGATAACTAACTTAGCGTGGGAAAACTATAAAAATGGTGACATGAATTCATTCAACTTTTGGTTGGGGCATGCTTGTCACATTATTCAAGATTCATTTTCACCAGCACACGCTCGTAGAGAAGGTCCAGACAATAAATACATAGTGGATATATGCTCTTATGGTAAAAAAGTACCAGGTGCTTGTTTTCATGAAAAAGTAGAAGTTGATGATGATAGGGTTTGGCGTAATTCTCTAAATTGTTCAATGAATCCATTCAACCGTCCATTTAATTGCTTAAAACCTTTGGCCCAGTCATCGGTTAATGCTACTACTTCTTATTTGGTAGCAGTGGCAAGAGCACTGATGGCCGATAAAGATCCTGCTATTATGGTGAAAATGTTTTTTTCCTTTATGGGCGGTGGTTATTTTTCTTGTGAGAGATTAAAATAATTTTACACTTGCATTCTTTCATGGAGTTTTTTAGGCCGCTTTTTTAGTTTCAAGATCCGCCAATGCTTTTTTTAATTCTGC
The DNA here is from genome assembly GCA_015232015.1 of Oligoflexia bacterium. GTDB lineage: Bacteria > Bdellovibrionota > Bacteriovoracia > Bacteriovoracales > Bacteriovoracaceae > JADFZW01. The sequence continues at coordinate 14,234 of JADGAM010000015.1, forward strand.
CAATTGCTCTTCTGTCTCTTTAATACATTTAATAAGATAATTTTTTTCGCTTTCGCCTCTCCGTTCAAAAGTAGAAAGAATTATTTTTTCAATTACAGCAACATTTTCACCATGTTCTATTTGATAAAAATATGCGCGAAATTTATCTACAACAAAATAATAAAAATCGATATATTTGTTATTTGTATTATCTTTAATATTATCTTCTAAGAGAGCATCAAATTTATAAAGATAATCAGATAGATTTTTTATGTCCATAGAGAGCGCTGAGCCAATTAATGAATGGATAGTCATTTTTAGATCATGAATGTGCTTAATGTCCCCACTATCACTAAAATCAAATATGTGCATTTCAAATTTATCAAGATATTGATAAGCAGTTGTAAAAAATTCAGATAAAAGATTTTTTTGAAAATCAGAATTTGCTAGATCAGTAGTTTTAATGAAAGAGTGAGATTTTAATGTTTTTAAATTCATAAATGATTTTCCTAAATGCCTCTTGATTATTTTCAAATATTAATCGGTTTTTTTCTTTGAAAAATTAGGGAAATTAGAAAAAATCATAAATTAATTTAATCTGACAATTTCATTAAGGTAATCTTGACCTTTTTGGTAGTATCATCTCTTAAAATGGTTACTTCAACGTTATCACCTACTTTATGTTTTTCCATGACAGAGTAAATATCTTCAAGAGAATTAACTTCAACATCACCGATGGCCACAATAATATCTCCTAAAAAGTAATTGCCAAAACTATCTCTCCTCATTCCTTTAAGTCCTTTGGCATCTGCTGAACTCTTTGCAATTACTGATTGGATCACTACACCTTTGTTTATTCCTAAATTCTCTTTTATTCTATCTTCTAAGGGTGAAATTCCAAGACCAGGACGTATTTCATGACCATGCTTAATTAGTTGAGGTACCATGGAATTTATTGCATCTACAGGTACGGCAAATCCAACTCCTGAACTACTTCCTGACTTTGAAAAAATCGCAGTGTTCATTCCAATTAAATTTCCTCTAGAATCAAGAAGAGGTCCACCGGAATTTCCCGGATTAATTGAGGCATCAGTTTGGATCATTCCATCAATTTTTACTCCAGCAAAACCTGGAATTTGTCTTCCTATCGCAGAAACAATCCCTGTGCTGAGAGTATGATCAAGACCAAAGGGATTTCCTATGGCCATAACTTTTTGTCCCACCATTAAATTTTTAGAGATTCCTACAGTAACAGGAGTAAGATTTTTGGGTTTTTGTTCTAACTTAAGAACAGCAATATCTTTTCGTTGGGAATATCCTACTACTGTCGCTTTATATTGTTTTTTATCTTGATGGAAGGATACTAAAAATTGACCACCACCGTAAATTACGTGAAAGTTGGTGACTATGTATCCATCTGAATTCCACACAAACCCTGATCCCGTTCCGTGAGGAATTTCAATGGTACTCAGATCATGCCAATTACGTGCTAATTGAAAGTTAGTAATGTTAACTATAGATGCGACATTTTTTTGATAAACATTAATAGTATTTTTTTCATACTCTAATAGATCAGGTGTTTCTTTGATATCTTTAGTAGTGTCTTTACTAGCATCTTTGCTATTTTTATTACCTTTAGTAGCATCTTTTTCTTTTTCACTGGTGGCATTTGCAGTATTTATTACCATTGACGTGTCTGTTAATTCAACTGCCTTGTTATAGGAATTTGAGATTAGGAATTTTGTTGTATTGAAAGCTATTGCAAAAGCTATTGCAAATACTATTGCATATGCTACAACAAAAAGTATTCGAGAGAGTACGAATGATTTAGTAAATAAAAAAGAAGTATTGTTTTTTTTATTCATAATTTTATACCTCGCTAAAATAAATTTTTAAAATATTAAAAAAATTATTAAATTTTTTACTTAAACATCTATATAACACACTGTTTTTAATTTTATATTTTTTCATTGTCTAGAGGAAAAAATTAAAAAATGTATTAAAAGTAAAAATTTTATTTTTAGATTGGCCTTAATTAGCATAATTAAGTAATAGTTAATAAATTTTTATCAACGAATCTTTTATGTTTAGTGTTAACTATAGTACTTGCTATATATTAAGGACTATAATTTAGGGGGAGTTTAGGTCATTATGAAACGAGGTAATACAATTCAAAAAAAAGATAGTTCTGATTATTCGCGTTCACCTTCCTCTTCTCAAAAAAAAGGCCAAAAAATTTCATTTTATGATCGAAAGGGTTGTAAGATGCAAGAGGAAAAAATTTATGGAGAGGCAACTTTAAGATTTTTGTATGAAAGCAAAAGAGGTTTTCCTCTCGCAAATATTTTTTCTTATCCATTTTTTAGTAAAATTTATGGGCTTTATTACAACTCATTTTTAAGTCGTAGAGATATTCCACTTTTTATAGAAAAATTTGAAATAAAAATGGAAGAGTATTGTGGTCATTATAGAAATTTTAATGATTTTTTTATCAGGCGTTTTAGAAGTGGAGCAAGAAGCTTTGAGAGTGCTGATAATTTGATGGCGAGTTTTGCTGAAGGTAAGTATTTTGCCTATGAAAAAGTTGCAGAAGATAATCGTTTTCCTGTAAAGGGACAAATCCTTTCTTCAAGTGCAATTTTACAAAATAAAGAATGGGAAAAAATTTTTAAAGAAGGCCCTTTGATGGTGGCCAGGTTATGTCCTGTAGACTACCACCGTTTTCACTTCCCTGATGATGGTGAAGTTATCGATTACTATACTCTCCCAGGGAGATTACACTCTGTAAATCCATTGTCACTAAATAAAAAAAATAATATTTTTGTAGTTAATGAGAGACAAGTTACTATTTTAGATACCAAAAATTTTGGTAAAATTGCCTATATTGAAGTTGGTGCTTTAGGTGTTGGAAAAATAAAACAAACATACGATTTTAGTCAACCATTTAAGCGTGGTGATGAGAAAGGGCATTTTTTATTTGGAGCATCCACTGTGATAATTATGGGTGAAAAAGGCAAGTGGAGACCAGATGATGATTTACTAGAGATGACAAAAAAGTGCACAGAGACTTTTGTTTGTCTAGGAGATCATATTGCATATAAACTCTAACTTTAATTCTAACTCTAATGATTTTGAAACTGGAGCTCATCAAGATTTTGAAAAACTCGAGAGATTAACTGGTATTGTAGATAGAGTTACTTTTCATAATCCGGAAAATGGTTGGAGTGTTTTGAAAGTTACTCCCTTAGGAAAAATATCTGCTTTAAAATACTCTTCAATTTCAAGTTCAAGAAATAATTCAAATAATAATCTTATTACTGTAACTGTTCATCAATCAAAAGTATTTGCTGGTGCCACTTTAGAATTTTTTGGAGAGTGGGTTAATCATAATGAATATGGAATGCAATTTAAGGCCATAAAAGTTTCTGAAAAAAAACCTGCAACCGTTTCAGCGTTAGAAAAATATTTGGGATCAGGACTTATTCATGGAGTAGGGCCTAAGACTGCCCAAAAAATTGTTAGACATTTTGGTAGTAAGACTCTTGAGATATTTGAAGAAGAAATTGCTCGCTTGTTAGAAGTAAGCGGAATTGCAGATCAAAAACTTAAAATGATTAGTGAGGCGTGGAGTGAACATCGAGAGATAAGAAATATTATGATGTTTCTGCAATCACATCAAATTAGTACTTTATATGCAGTAAAGATTTATAAAACCTACGGTAATAAATCAATTGAAATTGTAAGTTCTAATCCCTATCAATTAGCAAAAGATATTTATGGTATTGGTTTTTTTTCTGCCGATAAAGTTGCTTTAAGTATGGGATTTGCTCTAGATAGCAAAGAAAGAATTTTTGCAGGAATTAAACACGTGTTATCTCAGAGTAAAGAAGAGGGACACTGTTATTTGCTTAAAGAACAAGTTGAAGAAAATACGGGATCTCTTCTTGAAATTGAGATGAGTTCTTTAATTGAAAAACATCTTAAGGAGTTAATTGAAAATAATGAAATTAAAGTAAGACACATTAAGGAAAAAGAATGTTTTTACTCTAAATCTCTCTACTATGACGAAACATACGTTGCAAATAAAGTGAAGCAAATATGTGAACAAAAGAATTTGTTAGTAGTAGATAGAGAGCGAGTTAGAATTTGGGTTGAGAGATTTACTAAGAATAAAAATATTAATCTTAGTGAGGAACAACTTTTAAGTGTTATTGAAATTGTGGAAAATCCATTTTCCATTTTAACTGGAGGACCGGGTTGTGGAAAGACTACAACTACTAATGTATTAGTTAAACTTTTACAAGCAATGGGAAAAAAAGTTTTGTTGGCCGCTCCTACAGGTCGTGCCGCTCAAAGAATGACAGAAGTAATTGGAGTGGAGGCCAAAACCATACATAGACTTTTAAATTTTAATCCTGCGGCCGGAGGATTTAAAATAAATGAAGATAATCCTTTAGAAATGGATTTTTTAGTAGTTGATGAAACATCAATGTTAGATATAAATTTATCAGCAGATTTATTACGAGCAGTTCCTTTGGTTTCTAAAATACAAACAAATAACGTGCCTCAAGTTCTTTTTATTGGCGATGCTGATCAATTGCCCTCTGTAGGAGCAGGAAATGTTTTAAAAGATTTAATAGCAAGTGAAGTAGTGCCTGTTTTTAAATTAACAAAAATTTTCAGGCAAGCGGAAGAGTCACTAATCATTCGCTATGCACATGAGATAAATAAAGGGCTCATCCCCAAAATTGAATCCCCGTTTAATGATCCTTTGGCCTGGGAAAAAAATATAGATGCGCTTTTTATTGATAGTGAGGAACTTACTCAAGAGCAGATATCATTCATCGTGCGCGCTAAACGTTTTGTTAAGGAGATGCAAAAAGATGAGAGTGAAAGTGCCGGTAGTGGTAAAGGCCATGAGAAAAAAGTTGTAATGATTGAAAATCAAGAAGGGGCAGAAGATGCTGATTTTATAATTCCCAAAAAATTTAAACATGTTGATCTTTTTAAATTATCACTTGCAACTAACGAACTTGAAGAGTTAAAAAATGTTTTAAAAAAAATTCACCCTTGGTCTACTATTAATTATGGGTTGCGGGCCAGTGATATGCTTGTAAAACTTTACTCTGAAATAATTCCAAATCATCTTGGTCAAGATAAAGAGATTCAAATATTATCACCAATGCTTAGAGGAAGCCTGGGAACATCGCAATTAAATTTACATGTTCAGAATAAAATAAACCCCGCACGCTTAGGGTTAGCAGAAATAAGTGTAGGCAATAAGATAATTAGAGTCGGAGATAGAGTTATCCAAAAAAGAAATAATTATAATCTAGGAGTTTTTAATGGTGATATTGGAATAGTGGACTCAATTAATATAATGGACATGGAATGTGTTATTGATTTTGATTTTAAAACTAAAGGAATTAATAAAAATCAATCTCGCAAAATTAATTATAAAAAAGCTGATTTACTCGAATTAGAGTTGGCGTATGCTATAACTATCCACAAATCACAAGGAAGTGAATTTGATGTAGTAATAATTCCAGTACTAACTCAACACTTTAAAATGCTATTTAGAAATCTTATTTATACTGGACTTACTAGAGCAAAAAAAATGGCCATTTTTTTAGGTACAAGAAGGGCCTTGGCCATGGCCATAAAAAACATTGATTCCCGAGAACGTCAAACCCTGCTTGCTACTCTTTTAAAATATAAATTATAGTGTTCCCTCTCGATACTTACGTTATAATTTAAAAATGAAAATAATTTGTATATCAGAAAATATAGAAAATATTGAGCATTTTTCTAAACTATTTAAAGCTCATTTTCCCAAAGTTCAACTAATCTCTGTTACCAATCAAAAGGCCGCATTTGATTTATTAACTATTGATGGCCCTTTTGGGGTGATAATGATTGATACGACTATGCGCCATTTAGATCCATCATCAGTGGCCGAGAAGTTAATAGATTTTACTGGTTCAAGACCAATTGTTTTTTTTGGGCCAAGAACTTTTGTTGAATCTAGAGTAAGAGATATTGTATTTCAAGGCCACGAAGCTAATCAACTGCTATTTTTCCCGTTTGATGGAATGGATTTTAAGCAAAAACTAGAAAACGCTATCAGGTGGATTGAAAAAGAGGATTTTGAACAATCAATTCTTGAAGTGAATGTAGCAGATTATTTACCAATAAAAATAAAAAATTTTTATATGTATGATTCAATTCCTTATGATGCATTTTTGGATATTGGTAATGAAAAATTTGTTAAGGTTATAGCTAAGAATAAAAAATATACTTATACACTTTTACGTCAATACATTCAAAAAGATGTTAAAAATTTATTTTTGTATAGAGATGAAACTATTCGTTTCTTAGAATCAGCAATTCAAATGATAAATGAGAAAATTGAAAAAATTTTAAGTGTAAGTCCACTTACTGATTATAATGAAAAAAATTTTAATTATAAGGCATTAATCGAATTACAAATTGGTGGTGTTACTATTTTACATCAAGTAATTAGAACGATAGGAGTTCTTGATTCGGTAAAACGATTAACAGACAATATTATAGCTACCTCCATTCATCTGTTTGATAGAAGTGAAAATGTTGAAAAAGTGATAAGGGTATTTCCTTATAAAGAAAAAGGATTAGCAGAAAATGCAGTATTAACCAATTATATTTGTTTGGCGATTATTGCAAATTATGGATGGGATTCAAAAACTACAAGAAATAAATTAGGATTAGCTTCCCTTATACATGATGCTTTTTTAACCAACGACAAAATTATAAAAGTTTATTCCCCAGATGATCCTGCTTTGAATGAATTTACTGTAGAAGAACATGAGGAGTATAGAACTCACACGGAAAGAGGTGCAAATTTAGTGAATTATTTTTCAGGTTATTCAGATGTAGATTTTATCATTTCTCAACATCATGAAAGACCCAACGGCAAAGGTTTTCCCAATCATATTTCAGCATTAAAGATCACATCATTTTCAGCAATATTTATTTTGGCCAATAAATTTGCTTGTAACTTTTTGGAATTATGGAAAGGTAATTCAGTTCATAAAGTCATAAAACATATCATGAAAGAGATGGTGGTAGATTTTAATGTTGGAAATTATAAAGATCCTCTCAAAGCTTTAGAAAAAAGTATGATTGGATACAAACATTAATGTAATTATTAAGTATTTATTGATGGGCCTTTTACTATTTTGCTCTCTCTATTCCCAAATTTTCATGACACCACTTCTGGTAGATGATATTAGACCACCATCTTTTAGAACTATTACATTGTTAATTATGTCAGTCGTGTTTTCTAAAGAACGAACATCATCATCTTTATTTTTTTCTGGATTCCAGATTAAAATTTCTCCACCAAAGGTATGCTGACTTCTACTTTCGGCACTTGAAACTATTTGTCCATCAGGTAAAACTTGAAGTGAAGTGATATCATGTTGATGTCCTTTGAATTTTTTTATTATTTCTCCGCTTTTAACATCATAAATTTGAACAATGGGGCGGTAATCTTCTGAATCGATTCCTACAGTAGCGACTTTGCTATTCGATAAAACTTGCAATCTAGTATTCATGAAATTGTTTTCTTTAATCGTTTGTAAAATTTTTCCACTATGCATACCATAAACTTCAACACTCTTAGAATTAGCTGCTACTAGCATTCCATCAGCGGTTATATTTAATCTAGTATTAGCGGAGTTAGATATTTTATTGTTTAATTGAATGCTATTTACTATCTTGTTAGTCTTTAAATTTAAAATGTCAACTTTTGCATTTGTATCGTCTTTTCCATTTTCAAGTATGGCCATGAAATTACCATCTGCTGAAATGGCCATTTCTGGATGCTCTTCTTTACTAGGAACTATTGCTACTGCTTTTCTAGTGTTGGCATTCCAGATAATCATCTTTCCAGTTTTATCTTGATCATTAAAATCATTAAATACTAAAAGACCATTATTTGATACCTTAGAAACGTAACCTTTAGGCGCATCTGTCACCTGAGCGAGTTCTTCGGTTTTTAAGTTTAAAATATGAAGACCATTGGCAGAAATAATGGCCATAAGATCATTATCTAGTTCTACTGTATCTCTAATAAGATATAATTTTGTATCAAGGGATCTCTTTAATTTTGTAGGGGCCGAGTAGAAGGCATAGTCAGTTATTATTTTTGCTAAATCCATAGGAAAGGTATTAATTGTATCATAAACAATTTTGTCCATGCATGTTTTGATACCGCTTCGAGATGCTTTCTTCTCCGCATCTGCGCCATAGGCGAATCCAATTGCAGATATTTTGCTAATTAAAACAAAAGCAAGTAGAGAAAAAATGGGAAGGAAAGTTTTGATGATCCTTTTTTTGATAGTATAAATTTTTTTCATTTTTATTAAATCTCCTAGAATAAGTTAAATAATATTATTTAACTATTTACATTTACATTTACATTTACATTTACATTTATATTTTTTTGGACATCTTTATATATTTAAAGAAAGCATCTCAATAAATATCAGTGTAATTCACTCTCTTTTTATGCCATAAATTTTTTTTTTACTTTTTGATTATTTTATTAAATTTTCATAAGTTAAGATGATGGACTAAAAAAATTTATTTATTTTTTATTTATAGTACTAGCAATTTTTATTGTCAGGGTGTTGCAATTAACATGTTGCGAATCTAGAGTATTAAAACAAACCTTGTTAAGGAGCAATTGCATGTCAAGCAACTCTAAAAATTGCTTATCCTTGGTCCTATAAAATGAGTATATAGAATATATAAATTGTGATTGCATTCTTCTTAAAAAGAAATTACATTGACCGGGCCTATTTTTTTCTGGGTCATTTGCATTTTTTGCATTTGCTGATGACTAATAACTTAAAACTTTAACAAAAAGGAGATAACCACTATGAAAAAACAAAAAAATTCTTCAGGCGTAGCAGATTCAATTAATTTTCTTCTCGTATTATTTTTCTCAATTTTTATTGCTTCAGAAGTTGTTGTTAATACAATAGCTCAAGCAAGCGATGATGATCCTAATTTTCCTCTAGATCCTACCTCTTTAATTAAAAAAGAAGAGGCGATAATAAAAAACCTTAAAGTTATTCCAATAAATGCTGGAATTAATCCAGTATACAAAGGGTATCGTATAAGTGGTCAAGTTATGTTGGGAGCAAATCCTTGTTCTGCTAAAGGAGTTTCTCTTTCAGTGGAGGCAGTTACTACTCCTGCATTTTTTAATGGAATTCATGTAAAGGCATTTCGTATAACTAATTTGCGAGAAGCAAATCGTTTTTGTACTATGGAATATCGTCCAGTTTTTCAAAATTTCATAAAAGAAGTTAGAGGTATAAAAGTGCTCATTGATAATGTTGAGCAAATGGGTCATGATGTGGATGCTTCAATGGTAATAATTGATTAATAATTGAGTAATAATCTAATTAACCAAATGGCCGATAATTTCACTCCTTCTTAATCATCTTAATAATTTCTTCTGCAAAGTACTTCCTATTTGAGTGGCATAAAATCTATAATATCTTAATGTCTATAAAAAAAATAAATAGATGTAAAACGTAAAGTATTAAACATTAAACATTAAACATTAAACATCAAATATTGGAGTTGATATGTCCAAAAATATGAAAAAGATATTTAAGTCTTTTCAAATATATTTTTTTCTATCAATGCTAATAATAGCAATAAGTATTGTGGGAATATTTTGTTTCTATTGGAAATCAAATTTAATTGATGTGAATTATTTGACTGCCATTAATGAAGGAACAATCATAATTGATAATTTAAAAAAAGAAAAATCGGTAGAGGAGATATATCGTTTAATTGAAAATGATGGAGTGAAATTAGCAGTTCAACAATTTGATCAATTTGAACAAAAAATTAAAATAATTAATAGTGTTGATAATAATGATATTTTAAATATAAATGAAGAAGATAAGCAATTTAATGAACAAACAAAAATAATTAAAAATTCCATTAGTAAATTAACCACCTATCCTGAAATAAATTCTCTGATGAAAGTTTTTGATAGTAAAGTAGATAAATTAGAGCAGATAGGTAGTGAAATAAAATGGGAAACAGTAAATAGGTTGGCCTTAAGGTTGCAAATAAAACTATCAACAAAAAAAGGGTATACAACATCTTCAGCATTAAATGATTATGTGGAAAAAATAAAACAAACTCTTGCTTTAATAAGAGGTGTTGTTGATAAATCAGTTTTAGATCAAGTTAGTAAACAAAAAATTTTAAATCATTTGGATTCAGTACAGATTGAGATTACAATTCTAGATCGCTATAAAAATGAATTAAAAGAATTTGAAAATAATTATGAAAAATATAGACAGACATATGATAAGTGGATGGCCGGGAAAATTATTACTACCTCAAATGCAAAACTTGAAATGATACAATCAAATAGATTATTTATTGTGCTCATTTGGTTTTTAGTTATCATGATAGTAGCAATGTTTGGAGGAGCGATAATTCTTAGTATTAAAGAGAAAAAGAATACTTTGTCTATAATTGAAGAAGAGACTTTGGAGATAATAAAAAAAGGTGTTGTGGCCTTAAATCCTGAGGTTGATAAAATATTTTCTGCTGATTTTACTCAAGAGGTAAAACGAGCAAATTATTATGTACAAAAGAGAATGAGCTTTAGCTCTATTTTTCAAAATGCCTTACCTTTTCCAGCAATGCTTTTAAATTCTGGATTAAAAGTTATTTGGGCCAACCCTATGTTTTGCGATGTATTTAATATCAAGGATTTTGAATTTGAAAAAGAATTACTGTCTTGGGATTATCTGAAAAGATTTATTAATCTAGGAGAAGCAGAAGATCCTGTTTCATTAACAATAAAAAGAAATGAATCGAAAATTAATATTTATCAAGTTAAGATTTTAAAAAATCAAAATGTAACATATATCCCATATGAGATGTATGTATCTTTGGTAAAACATAATGATCAAAAAAGAGTCATGGTTTTCTTTTATCCTCTAACTTCAATGGAAGAAATTATCAAGGGGCAAGGTCGTCAATTAATTAGTCCAATTCTAAAAATGCTCTCTGTTCTGATAACAGATAAGTACGATACTAATGTACAAAGCGACATGCTTAAGGATTTTATAAATAGTGGGATAGAAGAGGTTTATGAAAAATTTAATTCCTTACACGAATCAATTTCGTTACAAAGATTTAACATGCTAAATGAAATTTCTCGTTTAGAGAGTAGATTGAGTGATAATTTTAAATTAATTACAGACATTGAGAGAGAGAATGCTGAATATAAAAATGATCAAACTGAGCTTTTTAAAAATTTAGAAAAGGTAAAACAAAATATTATTCAACATATCGATATAAATAGTAGTAAAGTTGATAGTCAAACAAACACTTTGTTAACATATAAAAATTTATCAAAATATATGAATAGAGTTGGTGAATTAGCAAAAAAATTAAATGAAAAAATAATTGATGGCCAAAAAGGTATTGTTTTAATTATTAAATTTAAAAAAGAATTTAAGTCTTATAAAGATTATACATCACAGATGTTGCAAAAAATTACTCAAATGTTGGAATTGGAAAATATAAATATAGGCGAAAATAATACCTGTAAACTTTTATATAATAAGATCAAATTACTAGAAGAAGAATTTCGAAATTTTGAAAAAAATACAAATTCTTTTGATGTTCAATGTTCAAAGGCGCAGATACTAATGGATTTTGATAGTTTAAATGTGGATGTGTTATCTGATTTCTCAAAGAAAATGAATGATTTTGAAAGAAAAATTGAAAATAATTGGGAGGAAAATAATAATCTAATTGAGAATAATAAAAAAATAGAAGAGTCAGTAATTGAATCGTTAAACACTCTTTCTTTAAATTATAAAATGCAATTAAATTACTTGAAAAAAGTTTCATCGATTATTAGAGAATTTTTACAAAGCGATTTAGATGGAAATGGGACAATTTTGCAAAATAATATTGATTGCCATCATGCTAATTTGAAACTAAGGGAAGAGAAATCTGTTGAGATATCAGATAAATTAAGAGGTATTGAAAAAACTAGCGCGCTAGAGATAATAAACAAAAAATCTTCTATAAATGAAATGGATAATATCAAAGATATAAATAAAACTATTAATAATGGTCAAATGATGATGTAGCTCTTAGTAAGTCGGTGTTCAATTTATTTTTGAACACCTCTAAGCGAAAAATTCCTGTAAGATTCTTTTAACCTCTAGTTGTAGTGATTCTTGATTATCACAATTATTACAGTTATTAATGACTTGTTTTGAATCTACTAATTTTATCATTTGTTCCATGGGCATTTGAGTAGATAATATTTTTTCAATTAATAAATCACTCATATTGTTTTTGTCTCTTAATTTTAATCTTTTCTTTTGAGTTTCTTTGTCTGTATAAACTACGAATATGATATCAAACAAATGATGTAATGTTTGTTCAAAAATTATTGGATAATCATAAATAATAAAATTTTGGTTTTCAGCTTTAGCTTTATTGATAAATTTATGAAAAAATATTGGATGTTTTGACCAAATGTAGTTTTCAATTAGTTGTTTGCTCTTTGGATTATTAAAAAATTCTTTTCTCAGGGAAGAAAAATCAATTTCAGAGTCTGCTGTTATACAAGTAGGAAAGTTATCTTTGATAAAATCAATAGACTCTTTTTCTTTGTAGATTTCTTTAGTTAATGTGTCTCCGCAAATTACGGTTAATCCATTGTCTCTTAATATGTTGGAGACTGTTGATTTTCCGCTTGCAATCCCTCCAGTTAACCCCACAACTGGAATGTTTGAATTATATATTCTTGGTTTTCCATTGAGAGTAATATATCTACTTTTTAATTTTAAGTTTTTTTGCATAAATTTTATTCTTGCTCTTACTCTTGTTTTTACTCTTACTTTTACTTTTACTTTTAATCTTGTTATTACTTTTGTTTATTTTGTTTTTTGCCATTTCCCATAATTTTTCTTTTTCTTCTATTGATAATTTATCAAAGTCGGTGGCCTCTGAATTAATTTGTAACATAGTTTTAAAACGCTTGATAAATTTTTTGTTAGCACTTCGAAGTGTTTCTTCAGGTTCAAAATTGAGATGACGACACAATTGTGCAACAGAAAATAATAAATCACCCATCTCTTCTTGAATTTTTTCTGGACTTTTATTTTTTTTCTTTTTTAGTTCGTCTTTTAATTCGCCTAGCTCTTCTTCGACTTTTGTTAAAACTTGTGTAGGAGAGTCCCAATCAAAAGCAATTTGCTTAGTCTTTTTTCCAATTTTGTAGGCAGAGTAGAGAGAAGGAAATGATAGATAACTTTCGTCAATTTCAAATGGTGATGGAGATTTGTTTACTTCTTTTACTTTGCTTACTTTGCTGCCTTCTTTACTTTTTAATTTCTCCCAATTGATTAAAACTTCATCGGGAGTAAGTTTTTTCCCTTTGATTAAATCTGCTTTTGAATTTTTGTGTAATAGTTTTTTAGCGAAAACGTGAGGGTGACGATATACTAATTTATCGGCCAAAGTCTTACAGACCTTCTCCATGTCAAAAGAATTATTCTCTTTAGCAATTGTTGCATGTAAAATAACTTGAAGTAAAACGTCTCCTAGTTCTTCTTGCATCTTGGGGATGTCATTATTCTCAACAGCATAAATATATTCATAACACTCTTCAATGAGAAATTTTAAAAGTGTATGATGGTTTTGTTTTAAATCCCAAGGGCAACCTGTAACTGGATGACGAAGTGATTCGATAACGTTGAGCAGACGCTTGAACTCTGAATTCATTTTTAAACTCTCTCATAAATATAGTCATATTAGATGAATGTGTTATATAAAAGATAATCTCCTTTATCAACCTAAAGAATTGTTATGAAAAAAACAAAAATATTTAAGAATGGAAAATTCTCTCTATTTTTTGATTATAGAGATGATGCTTTAAGTGTAAGTGAATTATCACTTATTTTTAAAGAATTAAATTGCACTACTAAGGCATTAAATTCATTTTTTGATTCCGCCACTATCTCTAGTTTAGCTAATATTAATAATAGTAAGGACTCTTTGAGTTTAAATTTGAGAGGTGATGCTGGTATAAATGTAGATTTAGTTCCTAAGAAAGTGATCAACACTACCTACAGTTACCTTAAAAAGAAATTTAAAGCGACTGAAGATATAGAGCTAAATATTTTTTTATGTGGTAAGAAAAAGATTACCAATTTAAATAATACCTACTTGAAAAAAAATAAACCAACAGATGTATTATCCTTTCCATTGCATAATTTTTTTGATGGCGATGAAAATGATTTTTGCCCTTTTATTTTATTTTCATTAGGAGATATTTTTATATGCAAAGAAGTTGCAAAAAAGATGGCCAAGATTAACAAAGTTAAATTTAATGAAGAGTTCAGGCTTCTTTTAATTCATGGAATATTGCATCTTCTAGGATTTGATCACGAACACCATCATAAGCATGTAACTAAAGAGAGCGCAAATTTGATGTTTTATATGGAAGCACTTTTATTTTACAAGGTGACTAAGAGAGTGAGGGGAGTAAGGAAAGTATGAGTATGGAAGAGTCGTTAAAGATAAAATTGGCCGAAAATAAATCTAGGATGGATGGCTATAAAGAAAAACTTTCTACAGTCGAGAAGTTGCTTGATATTGATAACAAACTTAAGCGTCTAAATGAGATATCAAAATTAGAAGAGTCAGATGATTTATGGCAAAATGCCTCTAAGGCCCAAGAGTTACAAAAAGAAAAAGCGCGAATAAATAACGTTGTTGAAAGTTATAATATTGTAAAAAAGATGTTTGATGACTATGAAGTTTTAGAGGAGTTTGCTTTACGAGACGAGGATGAGGATTCAGCAAAAGAAGCATTAGCACTTTTTCCAAAATTGGTAGTGCAGATAGATGATTCTGAACAAAAAGTTTTATTGTCTGCCGAAATGGATTTTAATAATGCGATTGTTTCAGTAAACGCTGGGGCCGGAGGAACAGAGTCTTGTGATTGGGCATTCATGTTGTCGAGAATGATAGTTAGGTGGGCAGAGCGCAAGCGCTTTAAAGTAAAAACTTTAGATGTTGTGGATGGTGAATCTGCGGGGATTAAATCTATTACTATGATGATTGATGGTCATTACGCCTTTGGGCTTTTAAAATCTGAGACGGGCATTCATAGATTAGTAAGAATTTCTCCTTTCGACTCTAATGCTAGAAGACACACCTCCTTTGCTTCAATCTTTGTTTCCCCTGAGGTTGATGATAATATTGAAATTGAAATTCAAGATAAAGATTTAAAGATTGATGTCTATCGTGCGGGCGGAGCAGGAGGACAATCAGTAAATACCACGGATTCAGCTGTAAGAATTACCCACCTTCCAACAGCAATAGTTGTGACCTGTCAAAATGAGCGCTCGCAATTACAAAACAAAATGTTTGCTATGAAAGTTTTGCGATCGCGCTTGTATGAAAAAGAAATGAATGAACGTAAGGCCAGGCAACAAAAGGCGGAAGGTGAAAAGAAGGAAATTGCTTGGGGATCTCAAATTCGTTCATACGTTTTACACCCCTATAAATTAGTTAAAGATCATCGCACTGGTTATGATGTTTCTGTGGCGGATAAGGTTTTAGATGGAGAGATTGATGATTTTATAAAGGCCTATTTAAAGTGGTTAAACGAAAAAAGTCCCAGAGCAGTTGATGACGGAGCTGATGATGGAGCACTCTTAGATGTTTAATGATCATTATGATGATGTTGACGATATAAAAATAATTGAAATTCTTTCTCCATATGTTTCAGATGAACGAAAGCAAAAAATAGATTCAATTCTTGCTCAAAGAACCTATACGATTACTTGCATATTGGATAATATTCATGATGAAGGAAATATAAATGCGGTAATAAGAACTGCGGAGAATTTCGGGTATCAATCACTTAATATAATTAGTTCTCAAAAAATAAAAAAGAGTAATAGAGTTACTAGGGGGACTGATAAATGGATTGATATTAAAAGATTTGATGATTATCATACTTGTTTAAGTGAGATTAAAGCAAAAGGTTTTAAAATACTTGCGACATCTCTTTCCTCTGAAAAAGCAATGCCATTAAGTGCTATTGATGAAAAAATTTTTTGTTCTACAAGTTCCCCTTTAGCAATTATTTTTGGCAATGAAAAAGATGGTGTGAGAAAAGAGTTAGTTGAGGCAGCTGATTATGTAGCGTATATTTCAACAGTAGGTTTTGCTCAAAGTTTTAATATTTCAGTGGCAGCAGCAATTGCTTTATACCATGTCTATCAATCGAGAGTAAAAATAAGAGGTGGGCAAGGTGATTTATCGGAGAGTGAGTTATTAAGATTAAGAGCACGTTTTTATTATAAGAGTGTAAATAATAGTGAAAAAATAATTAACCATTTTTTAAGAGGTCGCAAGTTAAATGAAAAAAAATGATTATGTAAATTCTTGGTTGAATGAATACAATGATCAAATGAAAATTCGAGTAGAAAAGCGTGAAGATATGCTTAAGAAAAAAATTAATCCCTATAAAAATGGTTTTATGCCAGATACTTTAGCCATTGATCTTCATAAGCTCTATGCTGATTTAAAAAAAGAGGAAATTGAAGAGAAGGCCAAAGGGAAAATTTATAAGTTAGCAGGAAGAGTTTTGCTAGTGAGAAGTTTTGGTAAGGCCGCTTTCTTGTCATTTGATGATGGTAGTGAAAAATTTCAACTCTACGTGAAGAGAGAAGAGTTAGATGCAGAGTCGGCAGTAGAATATGATTTTTTAGATTATGGAGACATCGTATATGTAGAAGGAGAGGCATTTAAAACTAATAAAGGGGAACTCTCTCTTAAAGTTCATAAATTTGTTTTATTAACAAAAGCTATGAGGCCACTTCCTGAAAAATTTCATGGTTTAAGTGATCCAGAGTTACGCTATAGAATGCGCTATGTGGATTTAATTATGAATCCTAAGGGTCGAGAGACTTTTGTTAAGAGAGCAAATGTGGTTCGTTACGTGCGAGATTTTTTTTATAAGCGTGATTACCTTGAGGTTGAAACTCCAATGCTTCATTCGGTAGCAGGTGGGGCCACCGCTCGTCCATTTCATACTCATCATAATGCTCTTGATATTCCAATGTATATGAGAATTGCTCCTGAATTGCATTTAAAACGCTTAATTGTAGCGGGATATCCTAGAGTCTTTGAACTTAATCGTTGTTTTAGAAATGAGGGATTATCTTTAAAGCATAATCCAGAATTTACTACCATTGAATTCTATCAAGCATTTGCAACTTACGTTGATTTAATGAATCTTACCGAAGATTTAATAAATGGATTGGCAAAAGATGTTATTGGTAGTGAAGAGATTATTTTCAATGAGAAAAAGATCTCGCTTACAAAACCCTTTAATCGTATGACTATAAAAGAATCTATTGTTAAATACACTTCGCTATCAATGAGCGAGCTTGAGGATAAAGGAAAATTAATGGCCTTACTAAAAGGGAAAGGTCATATTGAAGCAGATTTACAAAAGCATTCTGCGATTGAATTAATGATGTTGGTTTTTGATGAGTTTGTTGAAAAGAATTTAATTCAACCTACATTTATTACGGAATATCCAACTGCAATTTCTCCACTATCAAGAAGAAACGATCAAAATCCAGAGATTGTTGATCGCTTTGAGCTTTATATAAATGGTTGGGAGGTGGCCAATGCCTTCTCTGAGTTAAACAATCCATATGATCAATTAGAGCGTTTTGCGGAACAAGCTGATAAAAAGGATCAAGGAGATGAAGAGGCGCAATCAATGGATTATGATTATGTTCGTGCTTTAGAATATGGGATGGCACCTACTGCAGGCGAAGGAATTGGGATTGATAGGCTTTGTATGATTTTAACTAATAATCATTCCATTAGAGATGTTTTGTTGTTCCCTCAATTAAAGAATGAACAATTCTTTAATACTCAAGATCAAAATCAAGAAGAGCAAATTCAAGAATAGCAATAATAAATAACAATAATAAATAGCAATAATAAATAGCAATAATAAATGGTGTTTAAATCTTTCAGATCCTACCTAATTTTTTTTCAAATTCTTATGAAGGGTAAATCTGCGTTTAGATTTGTCTTTGGAGTTATAATAGGCCTTGCCTTTTCTATCTCAGTGATTCTAGGTGCAATAGGTATAATGGATGGATTCGACATTGTTTTAAAAAAAGGTCTAAAGCAATCAACAGGAGATCTTACAATATCTGCCAGGGATAGTTTTTTTCATCTTGATAGTAACATCACAAATGCTTTTAAGGATCTGGGGATTACTCATTACACACCTATTATTCAGAAAGAAGCGTTCTTGGTTTTTGATGGTTCATCAAAGGGAGTTTTAGTAAAGGGTATAGATCAAAATAGTTCTGAGAAGGGTGGCAACAGCGGTAGTGAAGGGAGTGATAGTGATAATGTAATTGGGGTCAATTATAAGTTATCAAATAAAGAGGCATTGGTTGGTCAAGAGCTTTTTAAAATATTAAATCTTAAAGTGGGAGACAATATTGTTTTGGTTTTTGCTTCAGCAGATGAGTCTCAAAACTTAGGCCCTTCTCTAAATACATTTACTATTAAAGGTTTTGTAAAGCATGATCTTTATATTAAAGATTTACGTTTTGTTTATGTGAACAAGAGTGTTTTGCAACATATATTTAATTTAAGTGATGATCAGGTAAATATTATTTCGGTGAATATTCCCTTAACCGTTAATGCTAAAACTTTAAAGTATCAAGATCAGATATCTCTTACAAAACACATGAGTTTGGTAAGTGATTACCAACAACGATTGCAACTACTATTAAATGAAACCTATGATGTAAATAAAAATAGCACCATGCTTAGAGTGTATCCATTTTGGAGAGAGTTTCAGTACCTAATTGAAGCAGTCAAAGTGGAAAAATTAGTAATTAGTATTATTCTACAGTTAATTGTAATAATTTCTATTTTTAATGTGATGGCCTTTATCTTATATTTAAATGAGAAGCAAGCTCAAGAGATTTCTCTTTTGCAAGCGTTAGGGATGAGCAAAAAAAAATTGATAAAAATTTGGTTAACCTTAGTACTAATTATTTGGCTAATATCATCTTTTGTGGCCATAATTTTAACGAGAATTTTTGATTTTGCTTTGAAAAATTTGCCATTTTTAAAAAATATTCCAGGAGAAATTTACAATTTAACGCGATTATCTTTAGAGATTAGTATACGAGATTATTGTATTGTATTTTTCTTAACACTATTTTGGATTTTGCTTATAGCTTTAATGGGATTTAGAAAAATTAAAAAAGATTCAACTTTAAAAGGGCTTCGTAAGGGGTTTTCTTGATGTCTTTTGTTAGAGCGAAAAATGTAAAAAAAAATTTTGGTTCGATCGAGGTATTAAAAGGAGTTTACCTGGAAATTGCCTCGAAAGAACATTTGGTCATTAAGGGTGTATCTGGCTCAGGGAAATCTACTTTTTTGCATCTCTTGGCCGGACTCGATTCAGTTGCTGAGGGAGAAATTGTCGTTGGAGACTCAAATTTAAGCAAGATGAATGATGGTGAGTTAGCAACCTATCGCAACTTGTGTGTGGGACTAGTTTTTCAATTTCATTATTTGTTACCCTCTATTAAATGCTTAGACAATATATTACTTCCAGCAAGGATAAGCGAGTCTAGATTGGCGGATGATTTTTCAGAGGTCAGAAAGCGAGTTATTTCTTTGGCCAATGTATTAGAGGTCAATCATTGTTTGCAAAAATATCCATACGAACTTTCAGGTGGAGAACAGCAGAGAATAAATATTATTCGGGCCCTCTCACTTAGGCCTACACTTTTGCTTTGTGATGAGCCCACTGGAAATTTGGACTCAGTGAATTCCGACAAAGTTAGTAGATTATTAAAAGAGCTAGCAGAAGAATTTGCATCCACCCTCATTATAGTAACGCATAATGAAAGGGTGGCCAGTTGCTTTCCAAGACAAATAGTGATGAAAGATGGTTTGTTATTTGAGTGAATTTAAGTGATAAATTTGATATTAGACTTTCATAGGAAACTGTTATTAATTGTTAATGCGGAAAAACGAGTATGAATTTTGGTCGATTTGTTAGGTTGATTTTAGTTGTTAGTTTTATTTTTTTCAATTGTGTGACTATTGCAACTGCAAGGGCCACAGCAGAAGCTACTGCTATACCAGCACCAGCAGAAGCTACCCCCCAAAGCACGTTAAACGCTCCTGCTAGCGTATATTCCTCTGAAGAAGAGTATCTAATTAAGCTTACAAAAAACTTTTTTAGAATTGATGACATCGAAGTTCGAGGAAATAAAAAAATTGAGAAAGAAGCAATTTTAGAAAAGGTTCATTCTAAAAAAGGAGTTATTTTAGACAATAAAATGCTTCGGGATGATATTGAATCCATTTATAAAATGAAATATTTTGAAAACGTTGAAGCACATCACGAGATGCGAGATAAGAAAAATGTATTGGTCTTTGTTATAAAAGAGCGACCAATAATTAAAAGCATATCTTTTTCTGGTAATAGTGAATTAAGTACTGAAGACATAAAAGAAAAAGTTAAGAGCAAAGAGTTTTCTATATTGGATATTAATTCAATTAAAAATGATGTTTCTGAATTAAAGAAATTTTATGAAGAAAAAGGTTATTATTTAGTATCTGTTGATTATGAGATTAAAAAAACTACAGAAGAAAATGTTGAGGTTGTTTTTAAAATAAAAGAATTTGAAAAAGTTAAAGTTAAGAAGATAACGGTATTAGGAAATAGGGCCTTTAGTGATAATGAAATAAAAGAAATTATGAGAACTAGAGAGGAGTCTATAATTTCCTTTATGACTGATTATGGAAATTTTAAAGAATTTGATTTTGAAACAGATATTGAACGAATTAAATATTTTTATAAAACAAAGGGATATTTACAAGTAAATTTGGGTAAGCCTTTAATTACTGTCTCAGAAGATAAAAGATGGTTATTTATTACATTTAAAATTAATGAAGGTCCTCAATTTTCTGTTAATAAAATTTTCTATGATGGGGATATGCTTTTTCCTGAGGACACTCTAAAGGAAAAAACGAGTTTGAAAGAAAGTGATATCTATTCAGAAGAGACATTAAGAAAAGACATTCAAATATTAAGTGAATTATATCAAGATGAAGGATATGCTTTTGCTAACGTTATTAGAAATCTCGATATAGTTCCGGGGGAAAATAAGGTTGATGTACGCTTTTCTTTTGAAAAAGGAAAGATTGCTTACTTTGGTAAAATCATAATGAAGGGAAATACCGAGACGAGAGACAAAGTTATAAGACGAGAGTTATTAGTGCGAGAAGGTATGAAATTTTCTGGATCAGCTCTAAGAAAATCAAGGGAGAATGTTAAGCGTTTAGGTTTTTTTGATGCCGAGAGTGTGGTTTTAAATACTGTAACAGTGAAAGACCGCGATGATTTATTAAACTTGGAAATATCTGTGAAAGAGCGTGGAACTGGTCAAATACAAGTAGGTGCAGGATATTCTACTGCAAGTCAGGCATTTTTTCAGGCATCAATTTCAAAGAAAAATTTTAGGGGTTTGGGCCAAGATTTATCTTTTACTCTAAATTTTGCAAAAAGGAGTCAAGAATATCGTTTTGGGTTTGTTGAACCATATTTATTTGATTCACAGTGGACTGGAGGAGGAGATATTTTTTATCGTAAGGATATTGATCTTAATGATACATACTCCTTTGAAAAAGGTTTTGATTTAAGAATTGGTTATCCAATTTTTGATTATACTAGGCTTTATTTGGTTTACAGTTTCATTGAAAAGAAAATTACTGATATAACTGATCCTACTGTTGATATTGATAAAGAAAATGGAATTGCATCATCTGTAAAAACATTGCTTGAGTATGATCGTAGAAATGATAGATGGGACCCCTCGGGTGGCTTTTTTGGAAGATTGTCATATGAGTATGTTGGTATTGGTGGAGATAAATTTTGGTCATCAACAGAGTTGGATGTCAGATATTATAAATCTGTAATTGAAGATTTGATTTTAAGAACTAGAATGCTAGCAGCACAATTGTATGAAAGAAATAAAAAAGAGGTTCCTTCAGGAGATCGCCTTTACTTAGGGGGAGCTAGAACACTTAGAGGTTATGAGGCAAAAGATGTTGGTCCTTTCAAAAGGGCCAAAGCTAGAAATGCAGTTGAAGATGAAGCGGAGCGGAAATGGCCGCTGGGAGGGTTGTTTTCTCTTTTAGGCACTGTAGAATTTGAATATCCATTAGTGAGAGAGGCCGGGCTTAAAGGGGCAGTGTTTACAGATGCTGGTAACGTTTACGATAGTTACATTGGAAAAAAGGGTGATTATAGTTTGAGATATGATTGGGGATTTGGATTTAGGTGGTTTTCTCCTATAGGTCTTTTAAGATTTGAGTTTGCTTATCCAATTAGAAAAAAAGAAAAAGAGAGATCATCTCAATTTTATTTTGATATAGGTCAAGTATTTTAATATTTATTTAATTAGGAGTTTTTATGAAAAGATTTTTTTTCTCTAGATTTATTTCTTTAACAATGCTCAGTTCTCTTGTTGTATTTGTACTTTCATTAGCAATATCTTTTTCAACACTATCATATGCTGAAGCATCAAAAATTACTGTAGGATTAGTAGATGTACAAAAAGTTTTATTAGCAATTGATGAAGGTAAAACAATTAGAAAACGATTAGAAGAAGATTTTAAAAAGAAACAAGATTTACTTAAAAAAGATGAAGGTAAATTTAAAGAATTACAAGATAAATTTGAAAAGCAAAGATTAGTTTTAAACGAGAGCGCTAAATTAGGAAAAGAAAAAGAACTAAGAGATCTTTATGTTGGTATTCAAGAAAAAACTATGAAATATCAACAAGAATTACAAGAGTTAGAGCGTGATCTAAAACGACCTCTTATAGATAAAATTAAAACAGTTGTTGAAAGTATTTCAAAAAATTCTAATGTTGATATGACTTTTGAAATTGGAACAACACCTTTAGTGTACGCTGAAAATAAAAAAGATTTAACGGAAGAGGTTATCAGTTCATATAATAAGCAATATCCAGTTAAATAAGTTAAATAATTTTAAATAACATAAAGGTTTTTTTAATTTTAATTTCTATGGGGAGAGTTTGTATACTATGGATTTTAAATATTTAACTAATTGTGATCCCACTTTAAGTCTTGTATCCACCTCTGCTTTTACGAATGTGAATAAGAATACGAATGCAAGCGTGAGTGAGAGCGTGAGCGCACATTCGCATGTGCATCTGAGTACAGGAAAAGAGTTTAATATTGAGGAAAAAATTATTGCGGTTACCTCGCTCGATTCTCCTTCTTTTAATCCATCAAACACAATTACTTTTATTAAGAATAAAAAATATCTGATGAAATGGTTTAAAGATTTTAATGAAGGAAAAGATTTTTCTAGAGTAGGGATTATATTTGAAGAGAGATATTATCAAGAATTACTAAAGAAAAAAGAGGAAAAAATATTTGATCTGATTCATCGTCATTGTTGGTTTGTGGCCAATGTTGCGAGTGTAAATTTAGCGATATCAAAATTTTCTAAACCTTTTTATGATCAAAAATTTAGAGATTTAAACCTAAATTTAGACGGTAGATCTTTAGAGGCATTTAGATATAATGAACACAGGATGTCTCTAAAAAGTGGTGGTGCTGCCACAATTAATCCCAATGCTAATGTTGCTGCTAATGCATTCATAGGGGAGGGAGTTTTTATCGGAAGAGATTCCGTTATTATGAGTGGAGCAGTAATTATGGCCTACTCAGTGATAGGAAAAAATGTAACAATTTTTCCTAATGTTACAATTTATCCATTCGTTAAAATCGGCGATAATTCAAGAATCCACTCTGGAACTATTATTGGTTCAGATGGATTTGGCTACAACATTGAAAATGGTATTCATCAAAAAGTTTGGCATATGGGCGGAGTTATTATTAATGAAGATGTAGAAGTTGGTGCTAACTCTGCAATAGATGCAGGAACATTTTCTCCTACTATAATCGGTAAAGGTACAAAGATTGATAATGGTGTTCAAATTGGACACAACTGTAATATTGGGCCAGGAGTTATCCTTTGTGGTCAAGTGGGAATCTCAGGAAGTGTTGCTATAGGGGATTATACTGTTTTTGGTGGTCGTGCAGGAATTGGCCCTGATCTCACCTTAGGAAAATGTTGCCAGGTGGCCGGTGGTGCACTTATTAATAGTGATTGGCCAGATAATAGTATTTTAGGAGGACATCCTGCCCGTCCACTAAAAGAATGGATGCTTGGAATTACATTTTTAAGAAAAGAGGCCATAAAAAAAGAACAAAGTTTGCATAGTAAAAGAGAAGAATCGAAAGACGAAATGAAAGAAGATAGAATAGAGAAATCAATAAAGGGAGAGAGAGGAGAACAGAAACAAGAGAGGGAGTTAGATTGGAACTAACAAAAGAGCAAGTTTTAAAATTTTTACCTCATAGAGATCCATTCCTATTTATTGATTCGGTTGAATCAATTGTGAATGCTGCTAATGAGAGAATTAGTGATAAAGGATTAGCAGACATTAAAGAGATGGTAGGAATTGTTGTTACTTCAAATTATTTTGTTAGAGATAATTTGGAGATTTTTAAAGGGCATTTCCCTGGAAATCCAATCCTTCCTGGTGTAGTACAAATTGAGATGATGGCCCAATGTTCTTGCTTTGGACTAATACATCTTTTTAAAAGCAAAGATTTAGATAACATAAAATTAGAAGTTGCTCTGCTTAAAGTTGATAATGCAAAATTTAGAAAACCTATAAGACCTAATATGCAATTAAAAATTGTTTCCAAATGTGTGAAAGTTAGAGGAAATACTGTTCGTTATCATGGACAAATTTTTTGTTCTGATGAGATGATGTCAGAAGTTGAAATATTAGCAACCCATGATACTAGCAATCAGTGAAAGCAAAATGAAAGCAATGAAAGCAATGAAAGCAATAAAAGCAATAAAATCAATGAAATGAAAGGTTAGAAATTATTATGCAAAATTTTACTTCTCATATGCAGTCTCAATCTCAATCTCAGTCTCGGCCTGCGATTCAGTTCCCCTCCAATAATATTCATCCTACTGCCATAATTAGTGAGGGGGCCAAAATAGCTGAAAGTGCAGTAATTGGTCCTTATTGTATTATTGGAGCAAATGTTGAGATTGCCTCAGATACTAAGTTATTAAGTCACGTAGTGATAGATGGACATGTAAAAATTGGCGAGAACAATACGTTCTACCAATTTTGTTCAATAGGCGCTCCTCCTCAGGATTTAGGATATAAAGGAGAACCTACTAGAGTAGAAATAGGTAATAATAATATTTTTCGTGAATATGTCTCAATTCACAGAGGAACACTTAAGCAAGATCAAGTTACCATAATTGGAAATGACTCTTTCTTTATGGCATATGTGCATATTGCTCATGATGTAGTTATTGGCAACAAAGTTGTGATTGTTAATACTGTGAATTTAGCAGGACATGTGCGAGTGGGTGATTATTGTATAATAGGCGGAGGAACTAATATCTCTCAGTTTATTACATTAGGTAGAGGTGCTTATATTGGAGGCGGTTCAGGTATCGATAAAGATATTCCTCCTTTTTGTGCTGCTTATGGAAACCGAATTCATCTTAAAGGAATCAATATTATTGGAATGAAACGAAGAGGCTATAACCGTCAGTGTATATCAGAAGTGGTGGATTTTTACAGAACGATGGAATCTTCGTCACTCTCTCCTAGAGCATTTGTTGAGAGAGAAGAAGTTATTAATGATTATAAAAATAACGATGCAATTCAGGATTTAGTTCAGTTTATAAGAAGTTCTGAGATAGGAATTGCTCCATTTTTTACTTGAGATTAAAATATATGCAACAAAGTAATAGTAGTCATAATTATAGTAATAACCATAATAATAATTCTAATAAAGTACCAGTTGTTGTAGTGGGATATGGTTATCTAGGTAGATTTCATGCGCAGAAAGTAGGCCAAATTGATAATTCCTATCTGGTAGGTGTTATCGATCCCAGTGATGATAGAAGAAAATTAGCTCAGCAAGAATTTCCTCATATAAAAACTTTTGATTCAATTGAAAATGCCACTAAAAATAATTTAATGTTCGATGCTGCTATTGTGGCCTCACCCACTTCTATGCACTTTTCTTTAATTAAAAAATTATTTGAATTGAAGAAACATATTTTATGTGAAAAACCAATTTGTTCTTCTAAAGAGGAAATTGTTGAGATTGAACAGATCATTGCTGAAAACAATAAAAATAATAAAAGTGATAAAAAATTGGTGTTACAAGTAGGCCACAGTGAACGTTTTCATCAGGCATTTGATATTTTAGTAGAAATGAATGGTGGAAGTGCTTTAAAAGATATTGGATTAGTCTTATTTAATAGATTGGCCCCATATAAACCTAGAGCACTTGATGTTGATGTTGTTCAAGATTTGATGATTCATGATATAGATCTTTTACTTCATTTATTTTCTGAAAAACCATCAAAGATAAGCGCGTCTGGACAGAAGTTTGTTTCTGATAGTTGGGATTTTGTAACTGCTGCTTTTGAATTTCCTTCTGGAAGAAAGGCACAGCTACGGGCCCATAGGGATTATGTAAAAACTCAAAGAGAAATAGAAATTATAAATTCCTCTGGAAGTTATTTAGTAGATTTGTTTCTTAATGAAATACATTTTACAGAGAGAGGATTTATCGAATTTCATAAAATAAGTCCGGATGCCAAAAAAATCACATATCCAAAAAGAGATCACCTGCTTATTGAACAAAAAGCTTTTTACAATGCTATATTAGATGGCAATGGAAAAAGTATTATATCTTTTGAAGAAGGTGTAGCTGCTTTAAAAATTGCATTTGAAGTTTTAAAAAGCGTTGAATCCTCTTTTAATTTTTCAACTTATCAACACTAACTAATTTAGTTAGTGCCACAAATAATAAAAATAATAATATATGGATAAAAATTGTTTAATAATTGCAGGGGAGCTTTCTGGTGAAGAGCATGCTTTAAGCTTTCTTAGTGAATTGTTGACGATTACACCTAACTTAAAATTATTTGGAGTTGGTGGTGATAATATGCTGGCGCAAGGAGTGGAGCTCATTTATCACCTTAAAGATTTTTCAAGCTGGGGAATCAGTGAGGTATTTACAAAAATACCTTTTTATTTAATGGCAATGAAAAAAATTTTAAATGAAGTTGATAAGAGAAATTGCAAGGTCGCCATATTAATTGATTTTCAAGAATTTAATTTACAACTGGCAAAAAGATTAAAAAAGAGAGGCGTTGCTGTTTTTTACTATGTTGCACCTCAAGCGTGGGTGTGGCGTTCATATAGAGCAAACATATTAAGTAATATTGTTCATACATTATTTACTATTCTGCCTTTTGAAAAAGAATGGTTTTCTAGTCGAGGTGTAAAAAATGTTTTAGCAGTAATTCATCCATTGTTAAAACATTATTCAAAAGAGTTAAAAGAAATTGAAACTGATAATTTTCCCCAAACTCCATTTCAATCACCATCTCAGTCTCAGTCTCAATCTCAATCTCAATTGCGAAGCTTTAATATATTACTACTTCCAGGAAGCAGAAGGCATGAAGTAACTAATTTATTGCCACAATTTCTTTCAGCAGTAGATAGCTTGAAAAAAGATAACGAATATAAAATTAATATATCAGTATCACTGGTAGTAGCATCTTCAATTAATAGAGACATATTTAGATATTACGAGGGTCTAGGCGTAGTAGACAAAGTGTATGAACAAAACCAACTAACTGAAGCAATGAAGAATGCTGATGTAGCAATAGCTTCTAGTGGAACGGTTACTTTAACTTTGGCACTTTTTCAGATTCCCACAGTTGTATGTTATAAAATCTCACTCTTTTCAGAATTAATATACAGGTATATTGTAAAATATTATGGGCCTGTTTCGTTAGCAAATATTGTTCATGAAGAAATGTTGTTTCCAGAATTAATGCAAAATAGAATGACTTCTCATAATATTAAGATGCAACTTAAAAGATTTTTAACGGACAATAATTATTATTTCCAAGTTAAAGAGAAATTAAAGTTAACAAAGAATAAGCTTGCAGGTGATGATTTTAATGTAAGTTTTTATCTTAAAGAGAATATTGAAAAATTATATTCCTTAAATACATAGAAATACATAGAAACATAAAGTTAAATGAAATTAGTTAATAAAATTATAAAAAAAAATAAATTTAAAATAAATTTTAAAAATAACAATCATTTTGCTTTAAAGTGGCCACTTAAGTTTCTTTCCTATATCTGGGATTACATTCATATAATTAGAAGATTTGCATACAATAATGGTTTTTTAAAATCAACACGAATTTTTACACCCATAATTTCTGTAGGTAATTTAAGTTTTGGAGGTACTGGCAAAACTCCCATGGTAATGTGGCTTACAGAATATTTTAATTTGAAAGATAAAAAAATAATGATTTTAACTAGGGGTTATAAAGGAAAATTAGAATATAAAAATGGTGCAATTCTTTCCTATAAAAGCAGTTTAGGCCAATACCAATACCAAGACCAAGATCAATACCAAGACCAAGACCGAAAATCAGATTCGTGCATGCGTGTAGATTCAAATGTAAAAAATACAAAATATCTTTTTTCAAAAGAAGGTAACCCTGATCCATATATTTATGGAGATGAGCCAGTATTGCTATCAAAAAGAATTAATAGAGGCGGAGTTATAATAGGTGCAAATCGAGTAGAAAATCTAAAAAAATATTTTAATAGAATAGGGCCAGATTTAATTTTATTAGATGATGGATTCCAACATCTAAAATTATATAGAGATTTAAATATTGTTCTATTTGATGCCTCTATGCCACTTGAAATGTATGAGGTTTTTCCTTTAGGAAAATTGCGTGAAAATTTATCAGCTTTAAGAGATGCTGATATTTTAGTAATTAATAAAGTAGATACGTTAAAAGTAAGGCCATTAGGTGTTGATGTAAATATAAGTGTAGATAGTTTGCAGCTTGATAAGCTAGATTTATTAATAAGTAAATTAAAAAAATTTACAAGAATCGATGCTATTTTTATTCAAACAAAATATGAAATAACTGGTTTTTACAATTGTTTTAACCAAAAAATTTATTTACCTAATGAAATCAATGGAAAAAAGATTATTGCTATGGCCGGAATCGCTTCTGCCGATAGTTTTTTCAGCTCCTTATCTCTGCTTGGAGGGAATGTAATAGAAAAAATAGTGCTTAGAGATCATCACTACTACAATAAAAAATATCTAGATGAAGTAATATCTAACATATCAAAATTAAATGCAATCTTAATTACTACGGAAAAAGATATAATTAAGATAAAAGAAATAGTTGTTAATAATAGTCTACTTTTTGCTGCAATAAAAATTAAATTTGTCCGAGGAGAGGATGAATTCAAAAAGTTGATCGAAAAAGTTTTATATTAGATCAACATTAATTTTTTACAGCAGACTAGGATAACAACTATGAATTCATTTTCTGTATCTAAAAGTCATGTATCAATTTTTATAATAAATTTATTATTTTTTATTTTTCTTTTTGTTTCTTGTGCTGGTCATAATACTTCAAGGCCAACTCCTGAGCAAATTGCAAAAAAAGATTTATTAAATGAGTTTTCTGTTGGAGATGACTATTTAAAAAAATTTCGAGAGAAGCAAGTAGCGCCGATTGAAGTTTTATCACCAACATCACCCTCAACACCAACTCAAACTTCGGTGTCAGAAGTGGCAGAGGGAACAGCACTAATACCCGGGAATAAAATAGTTAAAACAGCAAATAAAAATAATAAAAAAAGTAAAAATAAAACTAAAAAATTAAATAATAATAAAAAAAATAAAATAATAAATAAAGAAGTAAAAGAAACAAAAAAATTTAAAGAAATTATTAAAGGAGTTAAAGGAGTTAAAGAAGTAAAAGAAATTAAAGAAGTAAAAGAAGTAAAAGAAGTAAAAGAAATTAAAGAAGTAAAAAATGAAAAAGTAAATGAAAAGATTACCTTAGATAATAGTTATCCAGAAAAATATCCAGATTTATTTAAAGAATATGATCGTAATTCTGTATCAGTTTGGCGACAATTTTCTCCTAGGGTGTTCATAGGAGAAGTAATAGAGCTAGCAGTAAAATATTTCGGTATTACTTGTGGAACAGTTACCCTAAAAACTCTTCCTAATGTACGTATTGGAAATAACGATGCAGTTCATTTGTATGCACGTGGAAAGTCAGCAGAGTTCTATGAATCTTTTTATGCTATAGATGATTATGTTGAAACATTTGTCGATGCTAAAAATTTTACTCCCATTAAATATACATTAATTCAGAGGGAATCAAAGCAATCAATTGATGATTTACAACTTTTTGATATGGATAAATTACAAACCTTATATTGGTTTAAAAGAGAGAAAAAAGATGAGGTATCTAAGGAAGAAAAAAAAGAATTTATTCCCAAATTGTTAGCAGATTCATTCGCCATACTATACTTTATGAGAGGATTGCCTCTTAAAATTGGAGATAGCTATGATATTCCTGTTGTCACTCGTGCTGAGGTGTGGATTTTAAGGGCCAAAGTTGCAGAAGAAGAAGAAATAACAATAAAAGGCATTAAATATAAAGCTCTAAAAATTGCAGCAGAAACACATTTTCCTGGAGTTTTAAAGAAAAGAGGTGATATTTATTTTTGGTATTCAAATGATTCTCTAAGAATACCATTGAAATTTATGGCAAAAGTAAAAATTGGTAAAGTGGAAGGGGAGTTATTAAAATATATTGGTGGTAATTCAAAATAAAAATTTTCTTTGAGGTGTTTTAATGAAAGCATTAAAAAAAGATCTATCAAATCAAGCAGCATTATCAGAAAAAGAAAAAAAATGGGAATTTGGAGTAGACGATACAGAAACATGGCCAAAGAATAATATTTTTTATTATTTTTCTTGGAAATATCGCAGTAAAATTCGTCTTTATTTTTATCTTTCTCGTTATCTTTATTTTTTTTATAGCTCTCTACCAGTTGTTCAATTTTTTTATAATCGAATTGCATTTTTTACTCCGTAAAATAATTAACCCACATGTTTGGAAGATATTCGTGTAGATAATAGATAGCATGTTTTAATATATTTGTATTCCTTTTCTGATGTCATTTTCCATACAAACTTATTTTTTAATTACACATGTTCCAGAAAAAAAGTCATGCAATGTTCGATTCCTCTTGTTAACCACTGCTATAAGTAAACCAATAACCGTTACAAAAGAAACTGTCTTCCAAATAGTTTCTCTTAGAATTACTTGAAAAAATGAAAGCTTAATTCTATCTACATTCACAATTCTCATACCCGTTATTATTTTGCCGACCGTTCCTGAAAAAAAATATACGGGAAAAATAAAATACCCAAAAAATAATAACCACATATTAATATTCATGGTGATATAAGATTTTATTGTCAAATCTTTAGATGCATTTTCAATTGGTAACGTTGTATTCAATGCCTTCATTTCAGCAATATATTTTTTCCCATATTTTTCAATATAACTTTCATATTTTGTTAAATAGCTATTTATCTCTGCTTTATTAAAAAGATGTTTATTATAAAAATCACTATTTAAAAAAAATGTTGAAATTACAACATATAAAATACTAACTAATACAATATCAATTGTATACGCTATAAATCTTGATATAATACCGGCATAATTATTTTCTTTATCCCATTCGCCATATTAATTGATTTTCAAGAATTTAATTTACAACTGGCAAAAAGATTAAAAAAGAGAGGCGTTGCTGTTTTTTACTATGTTGCACCTCAAGCGTGGGTGTGGCGTTCATATAGAGCAAACAT
>JADGAM010000160.1:0-3270 GCA_015232015.1 Oligoflexia bacterium
TGTTATTAGCAATGCCATCGCAAAGCTACCTATTTTTCAATACTGGAATTTGCGACCTGATTTACTACATGCCAGTTTTGATGGGCAAAAATTCTTAACCGAAAGGGAGTCTCTGATAGCTCGGCATTCGCCAAAATATTTTGGTCTTGATCTGGGAGTAGTGATACTTTCCTTAATTGCTAACCATATCCCAATTAATACAATGGTTATAGGGGCCAATGAACACGAGAGTAGGTTTTTTTATGATTTAATCTATAACAACAGTTCAGATATCCAACCAGAGGTTTTCTCAACAGATACAGAGGGAAGCAATAAACTAAATGAAAAACTGATTCTATCAGAAGAAGATAATATCAAACATATTTTAGCATCACTCTTGATGGGTGAAACTAAACAGAGTACAATCGTTACTAAGCTGAGTTCGCAGGAATTTGCAAGCAATACAAAAAAGGCCCTATGGGAAATGAATGCGATTTTAATGAGCGATCACTTGCTTAATTACGTTAATGATTTGACTTTTAGACAATCAATTCAGGGTGCTCTGGGACGAGGTGAGGCCTATCATCAACTACGTCGCCATATAGAGAGAGTTAATGGTCGGCATTTTAGAGGTGTCGATGAGATGAAAAGCAACTTTCTATGTGGAATGAATGTGGCAGATTATTGGCCAATTGTGTGCTTTACTACAATTCCACCATGCTTGATAAGTTGATGAAACAAAGTAATTACCGAGGTGAAACTAAAATAAGTGAATTCATTAAGCATCTATCTCCGGTGGCCTGGACACATGTAAATTTCCAAGGGAAATATGAATTTTTAGCAACAAATGAAATAATTGATATTGATACCTGGTTGAAGAACATAGTGATTAGCGAGGCAGATTTTTACAAAGAAAAAGTATGTTAAATCTTTAATAATGGAGATTTATGATCAACAATGGGATTGTTTCGAGGGGCTTCTGAGCACCCCCCCATTGTGAAGGAGATAATTAATGAATTTTATATATCCAATAAATAATACTAATAATTCAAAAACTAAAAATCAATTTATGTTCTATCGTCTTTTTACTGCAACAATCTTTACTTTTGTTACATTTTTATTTTATTCGAACAATCTGGTTTTTGCTTGTCAAGAACAACTATCCAATATTTTTTCTGCTGATTCTGTTTCTCATTATGTTAATGTTGATGATCTTGATTATACATATAAATGTACCTCCAACAATAATTGTATCAATCCTTTTAGTGATCGTTTATTTGCTATGAATGCAATAAAAAAATTAATGACAACAAAAAATTGTTCAAAAATTGAAATCGACAATATTGTTTTTAAACATACTGAATGTCATCGATTTTCTAAAAAAGATCTTAAGCATCTTGTTTGTTATATAAAAACTTCATTTGGATTTTTTTATTTTACACGTGATTTTGTAGATGGTGCTCAAATAATTTATAACCGTTGGGATTAATCATCTAACCATATTAAGATATTAAAAAATAAAATCAGTATTTAAAAATTTTGATTGATGATTATATGTAATATTAGATAAAATTTCTTTATTAATTGTATTCTCTTTGGCCGCAACCAGTGTACGAATCGAAAATACTCTTAAAGCATCACTTACTGAAAGAGTTCCTTCCGCTGAATCTTTACGACCTGTGAATGGAAAACTATCTGGACTTCGTTGGCACTGTGAATTTATATTAACTCTTGATACTTGATTAACTAAGTTGTCTATTAGCTTTGAGATCATTAATTGATCACTACTAAATATGCTGGCCTGTTGCCCATATGATGATTCAATTATGTAATTTATAGGAGTCTCAATTTCATCAAAGATAACAATTGGAATAATTGGACCAAACTGCTCTTCTTTCCATAAACGTGTGCCTGAATTAATATTTGAAACAATAGTAGGCATAAAAATCGAATTAAAAGATTTTCCACCAAAAAGAAGATCTGCTCCCTTATTGCAAGCATCTTCAACTAATGATTTGAGATATTGGCATTTTCCATCTTCTGGTAATGGTGTGATTTTTGCTCCGTCCTCCCAAGGCATAGCAATTTTCATTTGACTAACTTTATCTTGAAATTGTGGTATAAATTTTTTAGCAATATTTTTTTGTAAAAAAATAATTTTTACAGCAGTACATCTTTGTCCATTATACGATAATGTTCCAAGTAATAATTCATCTATTGTTAATTGCAAATCAGCATCATCTAATACAATTGCTGTGTTCTTGGCCTCTAATCCAAGAATTGAGCGTAATCGATGAGGAAATGGATGTTGTTTTTTTAATATGTCGGCCACTCTTCCTGATCCAATAAACGCTAAAACATCAATAAATCCTGATTTCATTAATGGAGCAATCACTTCACCACCGTCACCATACACAACATTAATTACTCCTGGTGGAAATGATTTTGCAAAGGCCTCTAAGAGAGGATTCCATAATAAAACTCCAAATTTTGCTGGTTTAAAAATTACAACATTTCCCATGATGAGAGCAGGAATCAGTGTTGTAAATGTTTCATTTAAAGGATAATTAAATGGTCCCATACAAAGAACTATTCCCAGAGGTGATCTGCGAATTTGACCTATGATGTTTTGTTCGATAACAAAACGAGAAGATATTCTATCTAAATCTTTTAGTGCTTGAATTGTATCTTTTATATAAATAATTGTACGGTCAAATTCTTTTTCAGCATCAGGATAACTTTTACATATCTCCCACATTAAAGTTCTAACAACTATTTCTTTTTGTTTTTGCATCTCCTTAACAAAAGTTTCAACACACTTTATACGTTCATTGGTAGTTGTTGTGGCCCATTCACTACAACCTTTTTTCCATGCATTTTTAGCATTCTCTAGTACTCCTAGCACTTCATGTTCACTCAACATTGGATGCTCACCAAGCAAAACCTTTTGATCGTTAATAAAAATTGGTGAAAAAACTTGAAAATTATTTGAGCTTTTACTCTCAATTAGCTGACCATTTGTTAAATATTTTTTTTGTATAATCGATGGGGGAAGGTGTTTAGAAGGAATCTCTTTTAAATCTCTTGGAAAGATCTTTTTTAAATTTTCTTCATTGATCATTATTTTCTCCTACGTTTTTTAATATTTAAAACTTCTTCATTTTAACATCTTTAATACATACTTAGAAAATAAATTAGATACTAAATAGACAATAATTTTTGGCACTTTAAATCTGTAATCTAAATTAAGGGTTTATTTTTTATCTATTAAGCATTTTATAAATAATTAAT
>JADGAM010000160.1:3315-9689 GCA_015232015.1 Oligoflexia bacterium
TTAAAATTCATAACTACATATAAACTCATTATGTATTTTTACAATAAAGAGTTATTTTAAAAAAATTTTAAAAAAGATAGAGGGGATTATTTTTATATGAAAAATATATTAACTGTATTTATATTTTCTTTGTTATTTTTATTATCTTGTAAAAATAATACTACACCGGTAACAGATAGTGATAAGGATGCAATAGAAAATTCAAAAGATAATTGTTCTGCAATTTATAATCCTGATCAAAAAGATTTAGATGCTGATGGAATAGGTGATCTTTGTGATCCAGATATTGATGGTGATGGAATAAATAATGAAATTGATAATTGTAAATAAGGGGTCCGTAGCCCAAAAAGTCGGAAAACGCTCGCTCTTATTTTAAAGGCGTTAGTGGTCGCAGTTTCAACCTTTTCCTAGAATGAAATAAAAATTTTCCAAGTCTGTTAATGTGTTCTGAACGGCACGGGAAAAGGCCAGCGATATCATCGTCAGTGATGTTGCGGCCATCGTTTTTTAATTGCTCGATTGCAAGCCACATATAGACCGTGTTCCACAATACCACAGCATTTATCACCAGGTTGAGACAATCAGCTTGGAGTTGTTGGTCTTCAGGCTCAGCGATTATAATCTTAGATTCGTTTAGAAAAAATATAAATTGCCGTAAAGAGTGAAGGGCCTCACCTTTGTTCAGCTGTTTTCCAATTTTTCTTTGATATCCCTCATCGCTAATATATTTTAATATGTGGATTGTTTTTTCAATGTAACCATACTCTCGCAGAGGGTTCGCAGCAAGACTTATTCCTTTTGATGATTGAATCTTACTTACAAGCAATGATGATGTAACCCATCCTAATTTTATTGAGGCCACTATTCTAAGCATTTCATCAGAATGTTTCAAAATATAATTTTCACGAATGTTACCTTTTAAAAGAGGTACCACATGTTTATATTTTTCAGCGACATCAGCAAAGCAATATAGCTTTTGACCGCCAATATCTTTTAAACGTGGACAAAATTTAAGTCCAAGGAGATCGAAAAGAGCAAACACAATATCAGTGTAACCAGCGGTATCTGTGGTATGTTCTAAAATTTCTAGTTCAGTAATATTATTCAAAAACTCATCTAAAGTATATGTTGCATCTCTCTTTGTTGAAGTAATCATCTTGGTTCCGTACT
Source organism: Oligoflexia bacterium (assembly GCA_015232015.1). Lineage (GTDB taxonomy): Bacteria > Bdellovibrionota > Bacteriovoracia > Bacteriovoracales > Bacteriovoracaceae > JADFZW01. The sequence goes on from JADGAM010000160.1 coordinate 4,486, forward strand.
GAGATCCTTGATCCGATGTCCATGTATAGTTGGTTATCATATTTGTATTATGCCCATAATATTTAGGATTTTTGGTGGCAATTATAGATTTTACTGATGTTGATAATCTTTGTCCGTCAGAGGAAGAAAAAGTTCCCGTCCCCCAGTAGGATGACAGAGGATGTTTATGATGGTAATTAATTATTTCAGCACATGCAGATTTGAGAGTGTCATGTCGCAAATACCATTCGGTTGCCCAAATAAGTGATTGCCTTGATATGCCCGATGCCTGTGACATTTGAGTATGACCTATATTGCAGGCGAATGAAATAATTGAAGCATAAATACTGGTAGTGATTTCATTGCTTCTACTTTCGTTGCCAGAGGCATGTGTGAAGTGTTTGGAAAAATTAACCCAACTATCAACTTCTAATAAAATGTCTGCAAGGTCTACTCGTGGAAGTAGATTGGTAATTAAGTCTTTAAAATTTGTATTTTTTTCCTTATCTTCAGCAAGGTAGCGAGGAACTACTAGCTCATCATTTTCTATTCGCACTTCGCCAATCTTATTATTGCTGGCCAAAATTTTGTCTATCACTGGAAGTAGATCTGCTAACTGTATGACTTTATCATTTTGTAAAGTAGCAAGAACGATAGCAGATCTATACAAAGATATTTTTCAATACAATGGCGCAAACTACAAAGGATTATGTAGTTTTGTTACTATGTCACTGTATGGAATTACTTCCCTCTCAGATTTAGTTAGATCAGTGCCAGGGACTATGTCAGTGAGTTCTCTCTCTGAAATGGTCTAACAATTCGATGGCAATCGATTTATGAAGAGGATGAGGACCAGTATTTTACGAAGGTACAGAGGTGAAATCAATCCAGATGACTTTTGTTTTGCTATCGATGATACCGATAATAAAAAGTATGGGAAAAAACTTTACAATGTTGGCAACTGGAGAAGTAGCAAAGGAATTTATTTTGGCCAAAGAGTTGTAGTATTAGCGTTGGTGAATATTAAAGATGAATTCGCAATTCCATTGGACTATCGTTTTGCAATTAAAAAAGGAGAACCTGATTATAAATCTGGATTAGCGTTGGCGGTTAACATGATGGAGGAGATTGCTAAAGCTAATTTTCCCAAATTACCTCTGGTTGTCGATTCCTGGTTTGATAGTGCTGATTTAATGAGATCTATTGTTAAATTGGGATTTCCCTTCATATTTGAAATCAAGAGTAGTCGAAAAGTTCACGCTGCAAAACATAGTCCATGGATGAATATAAAATCGATCTTTAATTTTCTGAGAAGAGAAAGCGTTTTTGCTAAGTTAAATCCAATAAAGAAACAAGATAAAAATAAAAAAAAGTGGATTTCTCAATTGTCACTTTATGTAAAAAAATATGAAGACCTAATCAATACGATAGCAGTATACAATAGAAAAAACAGCTTACAACCGTTCGCATTTTATGCAACAACTGATCTCACAATGTCTGGGGCAAAGCTTTGGGGGTACAGCCGAGCGAGATGGGCGATTGAATGTCTATTCAGAGACAACAAGCAAAATCTTTCATGGGGGAAGTTAGGATGTTCAGGGAGGGAGGGAGCAGATTTATCCGTCTGCATACCGTTTGTAGTTTATACTTTCTTGACGATAAACTTTAAAGGGAAATGGAAGAAGGGCCATCGAGATAGCATTGGATTGACGGTTAAAAAGATAAGAAACGATAGTTTTGAAAAAACAATCAACAGTCTCGTTAAAGGAAAAGGCATCGAAAAAAATAAAATAAAATTATTGAAGGCGAGGAGATTGAGAGATAAATTAAATAAAAAGCCTACAAACAAGGCTGCGGAAAGAAATTCTCCCTCTAAGAAGCAAGCGGCTTAGGAGCGAGAAATGTTATAAAATTTTGGAAATCTCTGATATGATGTAATATTTCCAAATGGTGAAAACTAGAAAATGAAATTAGCAGAAAGAGGAACCTACTTTTCAGATATAAAATTTTGTTTGAGAGAGATACGAAAATTATCAACTGATAATCATCAAACAACATTAATAACAACAGACTACATTGGTACTAAAGAAGAGTTGGCCAGTACGATGTTCTCTAGATGGTCCCAAGAGAACTTCTTTAAATATATGAGGGAACACTTCAGAATCGATAGACTTATAAGCTATCAATTAGAGGAACTGGCCGATACGAGTAACATAATCAACCCCGAATATAGAAAGATTGAAAGCGAGATACGCAAAAAAGTAGCACAACTTCAAAGATTAAAAGTAAAATTTAGTGACATGCTTTTTAAAGAGGAGATTGAAGATACATCCACAAAAAAATTTATTGAAAAGAAATCAATAATTAAAAATTCTATAGATGAAATGAGTAATGAGATCAATTCTCTCAAGGAATTGAAAGGAAAAACTTCTAAAAAAATATCATTTAAAGATTTGCCCATAGAAGACAAATTCAAGCAATTCAAGAGTAGTGATAAACAACTAATTGATTGTATAAAAATGATTGCATACCGTGCAGAAACAGTAATGAGCCTACTGACCCTGTGCCTCGAGCAGTATCTCCTTGGCAAAAACCGGTTTACTTTCAGTGTGGTACCTTTATCTCTTTCTTTAGCGCTAGAGCTTCACCAGCAGAGTTTTCTGAAAAAAGTAAAACATCATGATTATCAGTTCTTTTATTTTAAATAATCTGTGATTCGAGAAGACCGCTTCTGCTGTTGCTTCAAATTGCGATCAAGCATACTTTTTAGCTTTTTAATTGCTCCATCAACAGCATGATCCAATGTTTCCGCTTTATGTGTGACGGCCAGAGGTTTCATCCCTTCAAGGCGGGCCTCAATCAAGCAACGCTTGTCTTCGACTCCCTTCTTGTGACTGTTCTCGTCGCTGAGGTGAACTTCCAATCTAGTAATGCGATCGAGGAATTGGTCTAGAGCATTTTTAAGTACATTTTTAAAGTGTTCAGTAATTTTCTCGTGTCCTTCGATATTACTATCTGTGTTTATTTGAATGTGCATATTCTCTCTCCTTCTCTTATTCAACTTAATACCTAAATTTTGCTGCTAGATCGGTATCTGTCGGCATGCTTTCTTCCGGAAGAACGAACACCTGCCCACCCATCTTCGCAACTAGTTCCCCTAAATTGTCGAGTTCATCGTCAGCATTCGGATCAATTATTTTGTTTTTTATCAGCAAAGTCTCGACTCTTCCAAGCTTAGCCGCCTCTATAACCTGGCCTAAATCATCACTTCCAAACCCTTTTGCTCGGGCCTGCTCAAATTCTTGCTTCAATGAAACCAAGCGAGAGTGATATAACGGTTCGATGGTTTCCCAAGCAACTTCTCGAAGCTTTTCGATCGATAAAGAATTAGGATTATAATTTATTCCACTCGAGATGAGGTGAGGATTTTTACTAAGCTGTCTAAAGAGATGATGATGTTCTGGTAAGGCGGCCAAAATTAATGGTAGACTTGTAGGTTGGGAAAAATGCTCTAATACAGCACGGTCAACAGCCCGAAAGAACTTTTCTGTATCTTTTTTTACCTCATCTTTTTTTCCTCCGTGCCCATGGTGCATAGATGTACTTTCACCTCCTACTCCACCGTAAGAAGCGACGGTCTGGTGTGGTTCTGAAAGTTCGCTACCAAGGGCATCCTCAATTGATTGTGGAACTCCTTGGACAAGTTCTAATTCAGTAAGCCTATGTCGGTTTCCCTCAAAAAATCTAATTTTATCACGGCTGAGCCCAAGGATCTGGTATCGATCAACCGATTGAAGATAACGCCATAAAGGCTTGACGTGAAAACTATCTCCCACGGTGACTAATTCGGTGATGGGCCATGAAAGTCTTAGTGTTTGAAAGAAATCAGGAGCACCGAACACGGCCAACCCATCTAGGGTATGGCTCCAGAAATCAGTATCATTTGAGAGCTCTTTAAATGGTTTTAGAAATCTAGAGACTTCATTCTTTGAATAATTCTGGTGAAGTGATGCCTCTAATTTCTTAACCAGATTGCCAAACAGAATAGTGTCCGGCTGATTATCCGGAAAATGCCTATGAGTTGTTAGGTATATCGATAAGCAGGGAGATTCTTGATAGGTTAAAAGCTTTTTGAGTAATTGGTTAGTAAGTATTGAGGTATCTTGTTCGATGTTTTTCATAGCTCATCTCCTTACTTTAGTAAGTAAAATGTAAAAACAGCATTTTTAGTTTTTTAAAATAATTTTCATTATCCTCGATTTAGTATGCAGGAAATTAATAATTTCATCCCTGTTGAAATTGCCAGTTATATTCAATATCATAAATATTTACTATTATAGAGTAGAATTTAAGAATAGTTTGTTTTTTTCGTATTAGAGAAATACTTAACGGGGTTATAACAAGATCCCCCGAAAAAGGGTCGTTTTAGGAATTCAGTGCGCTATCAGTCAGCTTCATTCGTGTTTTTAGTAAATTGTGTGCCAAAATTGAAAGAAATATGCAATTTTGTCACAGAATATTTTTGGCCTAATTTATGTCTCAATATTATTACATCATACGTATTTAATATGTGACAAAATCATTAATAATTTTGTTTTGTCTCTATAAAATATTTTTGACGTAACTTTTGTCATCCATCAATGATTCTGACCATTTTCTTTTAAGTATCGATAAAATGAACGTCTATTAATATTAAATTTATCACAAATCTTGCCTACCGCTATCTTTCTAACTTTATACATCTTTAGTGCCGCCGAAAACGTTTTCTCAATCGATTACTCTCGGTCTTCCTCCTTTTATTCCTCGTTCCCTTGACAAGCTAAGGCCATACATTCTTTTTTCATGTATTAAATTATTTTCCATTTCACTCAATACTTTTGTTATATGAAAGAAAAACTCACCTTTATTATCAGAGGTGTCTATGCCTTCAACTATACTTTTAAAATGGATCTCTTTCGTTTTTAACTCGTTCATAAAATCAATTAAAGATTTAGATGAGCGATTTAAACAATCTAATCTCCACACAATTAGGGTATCTTTGGAGTGAATAATTTTCAATATCTTACTTAATATTTTTTGATCTTTTTTTTCTAAGGCCATCTCTTTAAATATTTTTTTACATCCAGCGTGTTCTAATGCTTCTATTTGCAAATTGATTTCTTGAGTTGCTGTGGAAATTCTGGCATATCCGAAAAACATAAAAACTCCTATTGTTATTTATTTTT
>JADGAM010000161.1 GCA_015232015.1 Oligoflexia bacterium
TCTTTTGATATAAGAAATCGGTTTATTCTCTTCTTGAATAAACATAGATACATTTGGAATACGTTTTACCTCTTTTTCAGTTTTCTTTAGAGGAGGTGATGAAACCATTATCACTTTACTCCCTTTGGGAACGAAGAGTGATGAATACAGATCAACATCAACTTTCAATGCATCATATTCTCTCTTTCTTTCAAATTCAAAAATTGTTTCAAATACGGATTCCTCAATCTTTTCTTGAGAAACACCTAAAAAATGAAGAATTTGATCCATCATTAACATTCGATCTTGTTTGATTTCCATCTTTTATATACTCTGTCTATCTCTCTTTTCTATCTTTTATTTTATATTCAAAGTAAATATATCAAAATCATTTTTTATTTCATTTTATGAATGTTCAGTTGGGTTTTCTTCTTTATCTTTTGATCCTTTCTTTTTAGGTCCAAAAATACCTTCTTTTGTTTCTTTATAATATTTAATAATTCTAAGGCCCGTGATGAAAGTATTTCAGAAATTAAAGTTAACGGTACTTCTCGAGCACGAGTACCGTTTAATCCATGAATTGAGATGTGTGCTTTGTTATTTACTTTTTCTGTGATCACGTGCCCATAATTAATTTTTATTTTTTCTGCTTCTATTTGAGAAGTATTAAGGGCCAATGATAAATCATTAGTAAAGTGATTACCTCCAATAGGAACGATCTCTGATTGTAATAAAACTCCTTTACTCCAAAGCGCAATATCTGTAGTGCCTCCTCCAATATCAACTAAAAGTACACCCGCCTCTTTATCTTCATCTTTTAAAACTGCTTCTGATGAGGCCATCGGTTGCAAAATCACTTCATCAACTCTTATGTGAGATTTCTCTACACATTTTGTAAGATTTGTTATTGCATTTATTGAGCCAGTAACCACATGCAAATTTACATCTAAAGTTTTACCATTCATCCCTATGGGATTTCTAATCTCAGAAATGTTATCTACAAAATATTCTTGAGGAATAATTTGAATAATTTTCCTATCTTCAGGCAGCTCTATATAGTTGGCCATTTCCAAAAGTTTTTCTACATCTTTATGAGTTACCTCTGATCCTTTTATGGTAGTTGAAAGTCGATGATTAAATGAATAAATGTGAGAACCCGCAATACTTATATATGATTTAAAATCAATTTTTGACAAATCAAGCTGAGCAGTTTTTTGTGCCTCTATAAAAGAGCTTTTAATAGAAGAAATTGTTTTATCAATATTAATTACTAAACCTTTTTTAAGTCCGAAACTCGGAACCTGCCCAATTCCCAAAATATTAATTTTATTTTCTAACATTTCATAATCATTACTACTATTCGCATTTCCCTGACTATTACTATGTCCCTGTCCTTTACTATTTCCATTATTACTTAGGGATGATATTGAATTTTTGCCTGAACTTGGATCAGAGTATTTCATTGGAGGTTTTAACTGAGCGATAACAGAACATGTTTTAGTAGTTCCGATATCTATGCAAACTATTATATCTTTTGGTTTATCATTCATGAGAATCCTTTCTCATTATAAATAATTAAATGCAATTCAATTCTAAATTGATCATTTCTAAATTGATCATTTAAATACACTTATTATTAAATCGTAGAAGTAGTCCTAGAACTTGACAACAATTTTTTTTTGATTAGAAAGGTTTATCATAGTAGGTGCTTTTTGTTTAGTATTCAAATACTCAACAATTCTTTTTAATTGAATAATTTTTGTCTCCCATTCGTCTTTACCAAAAAAAACACTAATTGGTTTGCCATTCATTGAAAGAATAATAGTTAACTCCTTTTCTTCACTAATTATTAATTCCGCTATATTCTCTCGAAATCTGGAAGTAGTTTTTTTCATCAAAGAAGCAACTAATACTTGAATATCTTTTTCAACTTCACTCTTTGACAACGATAAAACAGGTAGTTCATGTTTTAATTTATTTTCTTCCTTTAATATTATCTCATAAGTAGGATCAAACATTTTTCCATTTTCTACTAATATCGACTGATATGCTTCTGCTTTATTTTTTTCATAAACACTTACTTTTAGCAGGGGCAAAGGACAATCGTATTCCAAGTATAGAAGTTTTTTTAAAGGGTCATACTTGATATTATAACTAGACAAAAAATATTTTTCTTTTAAATTTTCTTTTATAATTTTTGATTTAACATCTCTCAAAGACAAATTTTTCGTAAATTCTTCAACTATATTTATACTTAAATTTCCAATCAATCTTGTAGGACAATTACCAAATATTGTTTGAAATCTTATTTTTTGTTCTAATGAATTTAATTTTTCATTGGAAACTAAGATGTTTCCCCAAAGATTACTATTATAAACCAAAATAAAACCGAAACAAAAAATGAGAAAAGTAAATTTCATAATTAAGCGCCAATGTTAATTTCCTATCTTAAATTTGGATTTCTAACTCAAATTCTAACCCATATTGAAGAAAAAGTTCTTCTTTTATTATATTAACAAATTGGCAAAAATCAGAATAGGTTCCTTCTCCTTTATTTTCAATAAAGTTTGCGTGAAGGTTATTGATTGAAATATCATTTAAAGAAAACCCTTTTAGTCCACATAAATCTATAAATTTACCCGCACTAAAAATCTTAACTACCCTAGAAGTAGAATCCTTATAATTTTTAAAAGCACATCCACAAGTAAATTTATCTAATGGTTGTGTTCTTGATCTTTTTTGTTGATAATTTTTTATTATTGAAGCTATTTGATCAGAAATACCAAGATGAATTAGTTTTACTTTAGTAATAATGTCTCCTTCATCACAAAATAAATTTCTCCTATAAGAAAAAGGAAGTTCATTCTTAGAATTAGACTTTTTTAGTATTCTTTCTTCCCCAAATTTATTAATAATTTTTACTTCTGATACTACTTCCGAAATCTCTCCCAATTCCGTTCCTGCATTCATAAAAACAGCACCGCCAATAGTTGCAGGAATTCCTGTAAACACCTCCCATCCTTTTAACCCTTCAGTAACCGCAATTTGAGTTAAAGATGAAAGTGAAGTATTAGCATTAAATTCATATTCATACCCATTTTTGCTTTTATTATTTTTAGGTTCCTCTTTGAAAGCAATTTTTATATATGGGATATTTAATGTTTGAGGGTAAATCTGATTACTTCCAGCTGCAATAACTTTGTATTTTATGTTATTATCAGTAAGAATTTTTAAAGTGATTTTTAATTCATCTTCTGATTTTATTATTACAATATCTCCGCGAGCGCCTTTTAAGCGCAAGCGCGAATAAGAGGTAAGATCTTCGTTAAATAAAACTTCAATATTAAAATTATCTCTAATAATAGATAAAACTTTTTTTACACTTAAAACATTCATGCTTTTAAACTCTTTACAAGCAATCTGATATTTTTACCTATGGCGCCTGCACCTAAAGTTGCAAACACTGTTTTTTCATTCTTTTTAATTCTCTCTTGCACTAATTTATCTATCTCAGCAAATGACTCTGCATATACCGCCAATCCCGGATGTAATTTATTGATATCTTCCACTAATCTATTAGAAGTTATTCCGGGAATGGGATCTTCACTGGCAGCATAGATAGGAAGAATATGTAATTCATCTGCCTCATTAAAACAATGCATGAAATCTTTCCAACAGTTAAATGTTCTATTATATCTATGTGGTTCAAAAATAATAACTAATTTACCTTCTTTAGTTTTTCTAAGGGCGGAAATTGAATTAACTGCTGCCGTAGGATGATGAGCATAATCATCAATTATTTCTATTAAATTATATTTATAAAGAGATTCTAATCTCCTTCTTACTCCTTTAAATTTTGAGATTCCTTCTGCAATTTCATCAAAAGTTAACCCCAATTGGTGAGCAAGAGAAATCGCCCCCAGAGAATTTAAAACATTATGAGTACCCATGGGAAAAATATTTATTTTTGTAGCAAATTCTTCTTTATAATATAGCTCATATTCACTACCATTTTCTGTTAATTGAACATTTTTTGCCATATATGTTGGTATTGTTACGTTCTCTGCTTTGCCTTTACCTTTGCCTTTACCTTTGCCTTTAAGCATGCTTTCAATTCCAAAGCTAATATGGGGTCGTTTAATTCTATCTCTAATTTTTGATAAAATTTCATCGTGAATGTTTAAAGAAACACAACCGTAAAAAGGAACCTTATTAGCAAAATCAACAAAGGCCTGAATTAAATTTTCATTATTTTGATAATAATCTAAATGATCATCATCAATATTATTAATGATGGACATTATGGGATTTAACAATAAAAAAGATCCATCCGACTCATCAACTTCCGCCACCAGGACTTCTCCATTTCCAACCTTTGCATGCCCTCCTAAATTATCCACAATACCACCAATTATGTATGTGGCATCTAAATTCGCTTCATTTAAAATCGTGGCCAAAAAACTAGTTGTGGTAGTTTTTCCATGAGTTCCCGCCACCGCCAATCCAAATTTCAATCGCATCAGCTCACTTAATAACTCCGCTCTCTGTATTATTGGAATATCTTTTGCTTTTGCCGCCACTACTTCGGGATTGCACTCTCTAATAATCGAACTAAATACTACTACTGTTGCTCCTTCAATATTTTCCTCTTTGTGGCCAATAGCTATTTTTGCTCCTAATTCTTTAAGCTTCAGAGTGTTTTGATTTTCATAAACATCTGAGCCACTTACTATATAATCAAGTTTTAATAAAATTTCTGCAATTCCACTCATACCAATTCCACCTATGCCAATAAAGTGGATATGGACATTTTTTTTAAAAAGATTCTTATTCCTAAAGTTTATATTAAACATATTGTCACACCCTTAATATTATATTTTTTTATTTTATTACTTCTTAAATTCTTATTTAAAGATAATTGATTAAAGAGCTATAGATTATTTCAGTAGCATCTTTCATATTTAAAGACAAGTTCTTAGCTACCTGCTGTTTTGGGAGTTTTTCACTCTGAATATTAAATTTAATATTAAACTGAATTTTAAAAATTTCTTTTAAAGCAGAAAAATTATTTATTGATAAATCGTTTTCCTTATCATTTTCATCTAGAATATACACAGCAAAAAGAGACTCCGTTTTTAATGACTCTGCATTCATAAATTGATGACGATCTTTATGATGGGGATAGGGAAAAAGCATTACGGGTTTTCTCACAAAACGAAGTTCAGAGATAGTTGAGGCCCCCGCCCTACAAATAATAAAATCGTGATTACAATATTCTTCGCAAATGTTATCTAAATACTCTGTTTGCTCATAAGTAAAATTTTCATTATTGATTGTAGAAGGAATTAATGTTTGCGCTGCTCTCTTCTCTTGTACTTTTTTGCCTGTTTGATGTTTTATTTTTAATTTAAAATTAAGATCATAATTTTTTAAAAGTGATGAGATAAAATCTTCTATTAAATCATTAATAGATTTTGCGCCTAAACTTCCACCAAAAACGATAACAGCAAATTCATTATTATTATCATTTTTTCTTTTCGCATCCTTTTTGAAAAAGTCTGTAGTTAAAAATTCACTTCTTATAGGATTTCCTGATACTATTATTTTTTTATCAAAAAATTTTGATATCCCAATAGTATGTTTTAAATGAATAAAAATTTTATCAGCAAATAAAAGTAAAATTTTATTAGTTACCCCTAACACTGCATTTTGTTCTATGATAAAAAAAGGAATTCTTAATAGGTAGTGGGCCATTAAAACAGGACCACAAATATACCCACCTGCCCCAATTGCTAGTGTAGGTTTTAACTTGTATATTGTAGTCAACACTTTTATAAATGCTAAAATATTTTTATATAAAGACCAGACAATTTTAATTGGATTTTTATATTTTATTGGTCTTCCATCTAAATAAATTATTTTTTTGCCTGCAAACAACTTATAATCTAGAGGGCGTTTCCCTGAAAAAAACAATACTTCAAAATTATTATCCAAAAATTTTTTTTCTAATGCTATGGCAGCATTAATGTGTCCTGCAGTTCCGCCCGCCGCTAACACTATTAATTTTTTTTTATCTCCCACTAGTTACTCCGTTACTATAATCTCTCACATAAACATTATGTGAAAAACTATATTTCTTGGGGCAAATTAACTTCTACCTTTTTTTCTACTTCTTTTTCATTTTCTGTTTCATTTTCCATTTCTACATGTGTAGATGTATCTGTTTTTACAGACTCACTTTGAAGTCCATTTTTATAAGCAGACATCATTAGCCCTATAGCAAAACAATTTGAAATAATAGATGATCCTCCATAACTAATAAATGGAAGATTTAAACCTTTTGTTGGCAGTAAACCTAAAACAACTCCCATATTTAAAAATGCTTGAAGTGCTATGGTAAAAATCACGGATGCAATTAAAATCATATTCGGTCTTTTTTGTGACCTTATGGCCATTTTAAAACCCAAATAAGTTAAAATAATAAAGGTTATTACCAGAAAAACAATTCCTACAAAACCCAACTCTTCTCCAGTAACACTAAAAATAAAATCATTGTGGGCCTCAGGAAGATAAAAAAGTTTTTCTTCACTGTTACCAATGCCTTTACCTAAAATACCACCATTTGCAAAAGCAAGGTATGATTGAATAATTTGAAATCCACTTTTTTGAGGATCTTTCCAAGGATCAAGAAATGTTAATATACGTTGAATTCTATATGGTGAAACAAAGATTAGTATTATTCCTATAACCGAGCCCACAGAGATAAAACCATATAAAAATTTTCTTGAAAATGAACTTAAAAACCATACAAAAGCAATTACTAAAATACATATGGAAAAAGTACCAAAATCCGGTTGCAAAGATAAAATTAACAACGGAAATAACAAGCACAATGTATAATTTAAACGTTCTTTATTTGTTAATTTATCGAAGTTATCAAAAAGATATATTGCTGGAAAAAGCAACGTATACTTTATAAATTCCCCAGGTTGAATATAAAAAAAACCAAATTTCAACCAACGGTGGGCGCCTTTTAATTTGGGCGCAATCCCTGGAATAATTGTTAGAAGCAGAAGAAAAAAAACAAAATACCCAATCTTCAAACCATGTTTATACCAAAAATCAAATTTAATTCTTTGTATAGAAAAAATTAAAAGTATGCCTATAGTTGAAAAAATAAGTTGTCTAAAAAAAAAATAAGAGGAGTTATGAAATACCTCTTTTGCATAGATGTAACTTGAAGAATAAACCATAATCACACCTACAAGAATAAGAATAAAGGCAGTAAAGAGAAACTGTGTTGGTAATTTATCTACATTGCTGGCAGTTGTGTCTGTGTCGTGAGTGGAACTATAATTTTGTTTTTGATTTTGATTTTGATTATGTTTATTTTTATGATTTTTATTTTGTTTATAACTTTCTTTTTGCTCTAATTTCTTTGCTTTTAGTTTATTTATCATTTTCTGCCATTCCGTTGGCCTTTTTATGTTTTTATATTTTTATAATTGATAGACTAATTTTTTAAAGTAATTTCCTCTCTCTTCATAATCTCTAAAAATATCCGTACTCTTATTTCCTGGAGACAGTAAAATTATATCTCCCGTACGAGACTTTTGATAAGCAATTAAAATTGATTCTTCAAATGAGCCAACTAAAAAAGTTTGAGTTGAATCTCCGAGCAACCTATTCATCTTTTCTTTGGATTCTCCTACTAATACTAACACTCGCACATTGGCCTTAATTGCATCAAAGAATTGGTCATAATGTTGATCAGTCTCTTTGCCTCCTGCAATTAAAATAACTGGTGATTTAAAGGCGCTCAAAGAAAGTACAAGACTTTGCATGCTCTCTGTTTTGGAATCGTTGTAAAAACAAACTCCATTTTTTTCCATAACAAATTCTAAGCGATGAGGTATTCCCGGAAATTTTTCAATACAAGTTTGAATGGATTTATCTGAAACTTTTAAGGCCTTACAAGCAGTGATAGAGGCAAGCAAATTTTCACGATTATTTTCTCCAATTATCCTCATCTTTGAAACAATAAATTCTGAGTGACAATGAATATTTGAATGAATGCGTTTATCATGAAAATGAGTACCTTGTACCTGAGTATTAACTCCCATATTAATAAACGATTTTCTTGAATACCAATATGTTTGGCAATTTAAATTCTTAAATAAAGCATTATTAATAAGTTTATCATAATTTAAAACTAGGTAACTATCCTCTCTTAATTCTCTCACTATACTTATCTTGGTTTCAATAAAATCTGAAAAATTCTTAAATCTTGAACTTGGATACTGTTCTCCTATAGGAGTAAAAACCACTAACTTTGGTTTTAAATTTTTAAATTGTTGTAGCTCTAAAACTGAAATTTCAACAACAACATAATCTGTAGTTTTCTCTAATCCTTGAACCCATAAATTTATAAATGGGTTGTCTCCTGTTCCACACACAAATGCATTAAGTCCATCCAGTTTTAAAGTGTACCCTATCATATGCGCTACGGTTGTTCTTCCATAGCTACCACAAACTGCAACGATTGGCTTATCACATAAAGTAGCGGCCAATTCAAATTGAGAATATACTTTTTTACCATGATTTCTAGCTTCCTCAAGTTGAGGCAAACTAGGAGAGACAGAGGCACCATATACAATCACATCAGAATCTAAAAAATCCTCAACTCTATGTTCTCCAAATGTCATCTCTGGAGCTGGCCTAATTTTCTTTAATCTTTTAACTGCCTTGTTCAATTCAAAAATTGGCTTAATGTCTGTTACTTTTATTTCACACTCAAGCTTATTAAAAAAATTTATTAAAGCAAACCCTGTTTTTCCTATGCCAACAATAAGAACTTTTTTATTTTTTAATCTTTCCACAAAATATTTCCTCTATAAATTCAATTTTCAAATTCAATTTTCATTTTATTTAGAATAATTATATTTTCTATCTAATTTTTAAAGTTGCAATACTCACAATGGCCAAAACAATACCAACAATCCAAAAACGTACAATTATTTTTGGTTCAGGCCAACCTAATAATTCAAAATGGTGATGAATAGGTGCCATCTTGAATATACGTTTTTTTCTCAACTTAAAAGATACTACTTGTAAGATAACTGAAACTGCTTCAGCAACAAATACTCCACCAATAATAATAAATAAAAACTCATTTTTTGTTACAACTGCCATTGTTCCTAAAATTCCACCTAGAGGAAGCGATCCAACATCACCCATGAATATCTCTGCGGGATATGAATTAAACCACAAAAATCCCATCCCCGCTCCTACAATTGCTAATCCAAAAACAGATAATTCACCTGCTCCTTCGATATATGGAATATATAAATAATTTGCTATCTCTTTGTGGCCACAAACATATGCCATAATGGACAGTGTGGCGGCACTTGATATAACAGAGCTAATTGCTAGACCATCTAGCCCATCAGTAAGATTAACTGCATTACTAGATCCCACAATTACTATTGCTCCAAATAAAATGTAAAGCATTCCAAAATCCGCAATAGCACCTTTTGAGAAGGGTAAATAAATATATGTATTAATAACTTTGAACTTTATAAGTATACTTAACACTAATATGGCAGTCAAAAATTGCCACAAAAGTTTTCCTTTACCAGAAATCCCTTTGGAATTTTTTTTTAATATCTTTAAATAATCATCAGCAAGACCTAATAAAAAATATGAA
>JADGAM010000162.1:0-8779 GCA_015232015.1 Oligoflexia bacterium
GCTTGTTCTGTTTATTACTTCCGTTGCTTCAATTTCACTTCTTCTGGCCAGTGATGAAATTATATTGAACGCCCCAAGCTACGGAGGGAATGGATGTCCTCGAGGCACATTTAGTGCTACATTAAGTCCAGATAAAAGTAGTTTAAGTTTAATATTTGATAAATATGTGGCCCAGGCAGGAGGGAGTAGCGGAATAAAATCCGATAATAAAACTTGTAATATACTTATACCTATTACTATATCTGCAGGATACAGTATGGCCATTGTAAGATCGGATTATCGTGGATTTATTGCTATTCCTTCAGGGGCCAATGCCAATATTAAAACAGATTATTTCTTTCATGGATATCCAGGGTTTCATGACGAAAAGAGTTGGGATGGAGTAGATGGAGTAAATAATGATGATTACTTTTTTTCAAGAGAAATTAGTGAAAATAAAAGACAATGGTCTCATTGTGGAAAGAAAGTTAATTTACATGTTAATACTAATTTAAAAGTAAGAACTAATACAAATAATCAAGACGTTTATGCTTCACTCGATACCATCGATATCGCTAGTGCTAGAGGGGGAGTTATCTACAAACTACTTTTTAAAAAGTGCCAATAAAATTGTCATAAATTTAAGGGCCTTCCAATTGATTTTTCACTTACGTTTAAACATCATCTAGTGTAGAACATTGCTTTTATTTTAATTTTTGGCAATTAAACTGGAAAGGCCTTGTTTATGAATACTACCACAATAGGTGAATTCAAGCATCCCGATTATCACTTGTTATTCAAAGAATCTCCTGGGCTATTTCTGATCATTACTGCAACTCCCGATTTTACCATTGTTGAAGCAAGTAATGCCTATCTCTCCGCCACAATGACAAAACGAGAGGAGATTGTTGGGCGTGGAATTTTCGATGTTTTTCCTAATGATCCTACTGATCCTGATACTAAAGCAGTTGAGAAAAAACGGGCCTCTTTTAATCGAGTCATTAAAAATAACACCGTTGATTTCCTGGGTGTTTCTAAGCATGCTATTCGTAGTAATTCTATTGATAATGGAAATAGTAAATTTATTGAGAAGTACTGGAGTTCCACTAATGCTCCAGTAACTGATGAAAACGGCAAAATTACTCATATTTTTCATTGTGTGGAGGATGTTACTGAGTATATTCTTTTGCAGCAGCAGCAGAATCCCCAAAAAGTTCTACAAACTAAAATTAAATTTTTGGAAGCAGAGGTATATCTTTGTTCTCAGGAGATCCATAAAGTTAATCAGCAGCTTGAGATGGCCCTGGATAAGACGCTAATGCAGTTTCAAGCAATTCTTGATAATACCCAATCACTCATTTTTTTCAAAGATCTTGAGGGGCGGTTAACGATGGTTAATCGGGCATTTGAAAGGTTTTTTTCCTTGCCTAAAGAAATGATCCTGGGAAAGACCTCACACGATTTGATGCCTAAAAAAAGTGCGGATGTACATAAGGCAAACGATCTTAAAGTGATAGAGAAACTAGTTACAACCTGTTTTGAAGAAGTTGCTGATGGTCCAGATGGTCAGCATATCTATCTCTCTATTAAATTCCCTCTCTTTGACTTAACGGGTGTTGTGATCGGCACATGTGGTATTGCGGTTGATGTCACCGAAAGCAAGTTGGCCGAAAAAAAATTGCAGATTATCAGCAAACATCTGCAAATGGCCCAGTCAGCGGCCAAGGCCGGGGTTTGGACATGGGATATAAATAGTGGAGTTCTAAATTGGTCCAATGAACTTTTTGACATTTTTGGACTTGATTACAAACATTACAAATACACTCCACCATCGTTTGACCTATGGAAGTCAATCCTTCATCCAGAGGATATCAAGATTGCTGAAGAAAGAATCGCCATCGCGATAGAGAAGCACACTACTTTAAATAGCGATTATCGGATTATAAAACCTAATGGAGATATCCGCTGGATCAATGCTATTGGAGAGGTACAATATGACGATCAAGGAAAACCACTACGTATGAGTGGTATTTGCCTCGATATTAGTGAACGAAAAAGGATAGAGAAGATCCATCAGAGCATTATCGACAAATCTCATACTCACCTTGTTTACCTTGATAAAGATTTCAATTTCGTGTCAGTTAATAGTATTTATGCTCAGACCTTCCATCATACTCCAGAAGAACTAATCGGAAAAAATCATTTTTATTTTTACCCGCATGAGGAAAATGAAGCAATCTTTAAGCAAGTTAGGGATACAGGGGAAGCAGTTTCCTTTCATGATAAACCTTTTATTTTTCCAGACCAACCAGAACGTGGCATTACCTATTGGGATTGGTCACTTACTCCAGATAAAGACAGTTCAGGCAATGTAGTGGGGTTAGTCTTTTCGCTTATAGAAACTACACATCATAAGCGGGCCGAGGAGGAGTTGCAAGAAAGCAAAGCGAAGCTAACAACAGCGCTTGAAAGCATTACAGATGCAGTTTTTATCTCCGATGCTGATGGTGTCTTTGTCGACTTTAACCAAGCATTTGCTACTTACCATAGGTTTAAAGATAAGTCCGAATGTTCTAATCAACTAAGTGATTGTTTTAATATTCTCGATGTGCTTGATAATGACGGTCGACCTGCACCACCTAATATGTGGGCGGTCTCTAGAGCATTAAGAGGTGAGACCGTCCGTTGTACCGAGTATACTCTTACCCGTAGGGATTCCGGCGAAAGCTGGATCGGTAGTTATAGCTTTGCTCCCATTCGTAATCAAGATGATAAGATTATTGGATCGGTAGTGGTGGCCCGTGACATTACCGAACAAAAAAAGGAAGAAAAAGAAAATTTAAAAAAGATTGCTGATCGCTTGAAACTTGCAATAGATACTCTTGAACTCGGTATTTGGGATTGGGATGCTGAAACCGACATTCTATACTGGGATGATCGGATGTATGAATTTTACGGCATTAAAAAAGAGAATATGTTGGCCACTTTTGAATTTTGGCAAAACACTCTTCTCCATCCCAATGATCGTGAGCGTATTCTTAAATCGTTATCACAGGCACTCAAAGACCAAGAAGAATATGATATTGATTTTCAAATAATAAGACCAGATGATGGGTCGATTAGATACATGAGGGCCTCTGCTAAAATACTAAGGGATGCAAATGGTGTCCCTACACGTGTAGTTGGCATTAACCAAGATATTACCGAACAAAAAAAGAATGAAACTTTGTTATTAAGAACAGAAAAGTTAGAGTCGCTAGGAGTTTTGGCCGGTGGTATAGCTCACGATTTTAATAACCTCCTTTTTGGAATCTTTGGCTTCATTGAAATATCCATTAGCTGCTGTGAATCCCAAGATTATGAATCTGTTCACTCCTTTTTGTCTGATGCTTACAAAATGTATAATCGTGCTCGCGATTTATCTCAACAACTGTTGACCTTTTCTAAAGGGGGTACGCCGATTGTTAAAACTCAGTTGATTACTCCCATTATTGAAAGTTCTGCAAGATTTGCTCTAAGTGGGGCCAATATCAGTCTTAAGTTTGATATAGATCAAAATTTATGGTCATGTAATATTGATGAAAGTCAGATAGGAAGGGTTATAGAAAATATTATTATCAATGCTAAGCATGCCATGCCGACTGGAGGAATGATAAAGATTTCTGCAAAAAATATTTCTGCAAAAGACATCTTTGCAACAGCACCTTCATCAATTGGCCTAAAGAATAGCGATTATGTTTGTGTGATGATTCAAGATCAAGGAATTGGTATAGCGCCTGAACATATACACAAAATTTTCGATCCCTATTTTACAACTAAACAACAAGGGAATGGACTAGGACTCTCCACAGTCTATTCTATCATAAAAAAACACCAAGGTGCCATTGAGGTGACCTCCATTCTTGGAAAGGGAACAAGTGTGTACCTCTATCTACCTGCGATCATCAGCAGTGCAAGTGCGGATTCAAAAGTAGTAAAGATTAGTGAGGTTTACGATTTTACTTATCATGGAAAAGTTTTAATTATGGATGATGATAAAGATTTGCAAACACTGCACTCTGAATATTTAAAAAAACTTGGCGCAACAGTTATGTGTGTTAGTAATGGAGATGAGGCGATTAAATTATTTTCCGAGATATTGATTAGTGAGCGTCCCTTTAATCTTGTTATACTTGATCTTACAATTCCTGGTGGTAAGGGTGGACAAGAGACGATTTTAGAAATACGCAAATTAGATCGTAAATGTATTGCTATTGCTTCTAGCGGGTATGCGACTGATCCGGTAATGGCCCAACCGCAGAAATATGGATTCAATGATGCCTTAACCAAGCCCTACCAGATTAAGGATGTGATAGCTATTTTGCAACGTTGTGAAGGTGAAAAGTTTATTTAAAAGTAATTATTAGACCTTTTTATATATTAACTTTAATAAAAATATTTTGGAAATAAACTTCATAAGAAATAATGAGGTAAAATGATCACCTATTATATTATTCCATTATTTGCAATAATTTCTCTTTTTTCAAATATTTCCTCGGGCGGTGCGCTTTTGATGGGAATTATAACTGCAATTATTTTTGGAAATCCATACAGTTTTCAGACAAAAAAACTCACTCATATCCTTTTAAGTTTAGCTGTCATAGGATTAGGGGCGGGAATGAATTTAGGAATTATTGGGAGAGTGGGATCACACGGAATTGGATATACAATTATTGGAATTAGTATCGCGTTTTTATTCGGAAATATTTTAGGAAAATTTTTAAAAATTGATAAAGATACATCTTTGTTAATTACAGTGGGTACTGCTATTTGTGGAGGAAGTGCCATCGCGGCGGTCGCATCAGTAATTAGGGCCAAATCACAAGAGGTTTCTATTTCGTTAGGAATAGTCTTTCTTTTGAATGCTTTGGCATTATTTATTTTTCCTTGGATCGGTCACTACTTAAATTTAACTGAGAATCAATTTGGTTTATGGAGTGCACTTGCTATTCATGATACAAGTTCAGTTGTGGGTGCGACTTTGCAATACGGATCTCATGCTTTAGAAGTTGGAACAACAATAAAATTGGCCCGTGCCTTGTGGATTATTCCTGTTGCAATAGTTGTAGGATTAGTTAGATCACAAAAAAAACAATCGAAAATTGAAACCAAAAAAATCAAAAAACCTTGGTTCATTCTTGGATTTTTACTGGCCGCTACTATTGTAACATTAATTCCTTCTTTGCAAACTACAGGTCACCAGATCGAATATATTGCAAAAAAAATAATGGTTTTAACTCTTTATTTGATTGGAGCAAATTTTACAAAGGAAACAATTAAAAGTGTCGGAGTAAGACCTTTTATACAAGGAATTACATTATGGTTTATAATGGCCATAGGAACATTAACGGCAATTTATTACAATTTAATAAAATAATAATTTTTAATGAAATAATAATCTTTAAACCTCTAAATTATTCTTCCTAAAAAAAGGCCCAAAAAAACCATAAAAAGGCCTCCAACATTGTTTAAGAAAATATTTATGAGCGCTTTGTCTGTCATTCCATTCATTGAAAGATTAATGCTATCGATACCAAATGCAGAAAATGTTGTGAGTGCCCCCAAAAATCCTGTTACAATAAAAAAACGCATATGAGGACTAATAATTCCTTTTTCACTTCCGAGAGCAAAAGAAATCCCCACAAGAAAACAGCCAAGTAGATTAACAAAGAGTGTTCCTATTGGAAATTTATCTCCAAACATTCCAACAGACAAAACAGTTATTCCATAACGTGATAGGGCCCCAATAGCTCCTCCGATAGAAATTAGTATTATTTTTTCCAAGGGCCCTCCAAATTTAAATATATTCTGCTGATGTTGGTGGCCAATTAAAAATCCTTTCCCAAAATCGGCCTTTTCAGCACACAAAATTCAAATTAATATTAACATACGAAAAACTTCAATCAAATAAATTTATTAGGCATTGAGACAAAAAGAGTAAAATAAAAAGAGTAGGTTCTAGATTTCGTGATCTAATCCAAGTTGAAGACATTTTTTGAAAGCAGCATCTCCTAGTAGATAAACTGAATCTGCATTGGGACCATCATTATGATTGGCCGGAATTTTAATTCTTGCTGAATGACCAATCTCGTGAAGAATAGTTCCAGCAAGCTTACAAAATGATCTATTTTGATATATTGATTTAATTTTATTGTAACAAATTTCAATTTTTTTCCTAAAGAAATCACCTTCGGCCGCTAACGTATATACATTATAATTGTCACTACAAATATCTCTGCTATCAGAGCAAATAACATTTACTGTGAACACTTTTCGTTTTAATCTCCAATTATAAGACCAACTAAATGTTGGTACTTGCTCATCAGACAAAATCTCTTGGATATTTTGCTGTAAGAATTTTTTCGCAGCAAGTATTTCATTTTGTTGATTAGGCCCACATTCACTTATTAAACGAGCAGAGGCCTGATTGATAGTAGTGCTAAAGAATAAAATACTCATGCTTATAAATGCTAAACACCAAGAAAATTTTGACATAAAACAACTCCATACTGATAAAGTCCCAGTTAATAATAAAAAATATTTTAAAAAAAATATATTATTAATTATTTCTTTTAAAATAATTTTTTATAAGCATTTCTTTTTTGATTTACAACTGATTAATTTTTAGCAAATTAATCAGTTAGGTTTTTGCGAACAATAAGGGCCTGTGAAATAAGATGGAGTTTAATGTTAGTGCTCGAGAGGTGAAGAGTTTACCATATCTAGAACAAATTCTTCTTTCAATTTACGAGCAAACTGCTCATCCTGACAAAAAAGTTGAGTCTCATGATTTTTCTTAGAAGAATTTTCATCTAGATTCCAGCTTCCTACAGAAGCAACAGTGTCGTCAAAGAGATATTGCTTGGCATGGACGTACTGGAAGTACATATGACCTTGGATATCTTTTGCTTGCTGAAATAATCTTTCAAATGATTCTCTATTGGTTTTAGCTGAACTTAAACGTTTTTTTTCACCAAAATTTTCTAACTTTTCTCTAATCCACTGTAAAAAGCGATTCTCTTTTGTTTTTAGTGTATTCTTGGCCTTTTCAATCATGATAGATAATTCTCCAGTTCCTCCACCATAACCATTGGATACAATATCTACTTCAACGCCGTCTTTGTTTGATTTATCTATTATGGTTTTTACTAATTGGTTATGACCACTTTTTTTTATTTTTTTTAAATCAAATTCAACTGTAGGAGATGAAAATAAGATATTTTTTTGGGCCGCTTTTGCGTATTCATTTAAAATAGTTACTATAGATACATCTTTGGCCTTCGAACCTTGAACTGCTAAACGACAAAGACCTTTTTTACGAGTGCTAGGGTCTTCTAGCCATTTACTATAATTTTTAACACCTCTGAGACCTTCCTTCTCTTCATTCTTCTTTTGTTTTTCGATTGCTTCTTTTTCTTTTTTCATATTGCTTTTCCAGAAAGCACGATTTTTCTCCCAAAGTTCTACAAATTTTTCACTTAAGTCTGTAACGATTGGACCTTTGATAAAAATATCAGTATCTCTATTGTTACCATTGAAACCAGTTCCTTCATTTTCGGCCTCTAAAATATTCATACCGCCTAAGATTGCCTCTTTGCCATCTTTAATCCAAAACTTGTTATGCATAACTGCCCCGTGATAAAATTCGTCAATTTTTACTATCTCTACTCCGCTCTTTTCAATTTTTTTCAAGCATTTTTTAGCAATAAATCTTCGATAGAGTCCATCAACAATTAATTTGATTTTCACTCCTTCTTTGGCCTTTTTAATTATGGCGTCTGCTAATACATTAGAGGAGTCATCACAAAAGAAGGCCATAACAGTAATATTTAAACTTTCTTTGGCCTCATTAATAAAGCGTAATTTTTCCTTGTAGGCATTATCATTTAATAAAAGCTTTAATTCGTTACCGCTGGTTAAATGAGTGTTGGATACTTTATCTAAATTTTTTTGAAATTCTAAATTGAAGTATGGTGATTTTTCAGTAGGTTCAATTTTTTTAGACATACGTTGGCTATAGGCCTCTAATGGTAAAATTAAATTTTTTATAGGAGGATGTGGTAGTGGTCCCCATGGATGCAATTGTACGCATGGTTTGAAATGTTGTTCACTTGCAGTATCGAACCCGTGTCTTTTGGCCAAGGATTTTTTGGCACTTAAAAAATCTTTTTCTTTTAAGAGTTCAGTAAATCTTAATACGTCTGTGCTAAAATAATCTTGTACATCATCATAATCTTGGTAGTTTTCTAATTCAAATTTAAATGTTTTAGGTTTTTCATTTCGGACCTTTAATTTTGATTTGTTTTTTGCTTTTCCTGAGGGAACAATAGCACCGTGGGAAATGGTTGAATAATATTTTTCAAGTTCCTGTAGAGAAAAAGAATTTTCATCTTTCACCTCTTTTACATTTTTTTTTGGTGCTACAGCAAAAGCGTATTTTGAAATAGTGACCAAAATAAATAATATTAATAATAACGGTTGTAGATGTTTTGTGAATGTAAGCATGTTTAATATTCCCCTTTTTTCTTTTTCTTTTTTTTATTCATTATTTTTTCTATTTTTTTTGAATATTTATAGATATTGATCATTATGTATTAATTTACTGTAATGTTTGAAAAAAAATAAACAAAACTGATTTGTAAATAAATGATATTCACATTATCAATAATTTAAGTAATAATATTTTTTTTTGAATTTTATGAGAGTGTGTACTTTAATTGGCACTTCGTTGACTTAACACTCTTGATTTATCTTCGATAAC
>JADGAM010000162.1:8788-9468 GCA_015232015.1 Oligoflexia bacterium
CTACAATTTATTAAGGTACGCCTTTGGATTGTTCAAAAATGATTTAGTAATTGAAACATGTTCAACATCATCATAACCTACCTTTTTAATATTATCTTCTCCAAAATATAAAATTTCCGCATCAGGATATGCCATTAGAATAGGGGAGTGAGTTGCAATAATAAACTGACATCCATTTTGAGCGGTTGCTTAGTAGATCTGATATTTTTGCATTTTTCTCCACAGAGTACTAGCATTTACACCTAGATCATTAGCAGTTTTCTTTCTATTCCATTTATTATCTTCAAGTTTTTTTCTTATCACCTCTGCCTCTAATTGAAAAAAAGAGTTTCCCTCAGAATCTGCATGCCTGTGCGATCGCAACTCCCTGTCGCGCGCACTGGTATTTGCGATCCTATTGATGACAGCGTTTTGGCCGCGGGCGGCCCCGCTTTGGCCGAAACTGCTTTCATAGGAAATATTATTTTCAAAATAAGATGTGCTTGGTGGTACATTTTTTTTATAAAGAGATGTGGCCTCTTTTGGCAGATGGATAATCTCTATAGTTGAACCATTGCAAAGGATAAAAGCGTACTCTATTATGTTTTGCAATTCTCTAATATTTCCAGGAAAATCATACTGCATAAAAAAATGCATAACCTCTTCAGAAACATTTTCAATTTTTTTATTGGTGATATTAT
>JADGAM010000163.1 GCA_015232015.1 Oligoflexia bacterium
TACTAATTATGATTAAATTTCCCCCAGTAGAGTATGCGAATGAACAAGGACTTTTAGCAGTAGGTGGTGACTTAAGTGTAGAGTCACTTCTGGCGGCGTATACTGCTGGAATTTTTCCTTGGCCGATAGGAGAAGATTTTCCTTTAACTTGGTTTGCTCCTGATCCTAGAGCAATATTATTTATTAAAGATTTTGTTATTCCTAAATCTATGCAAAAGATTTTAAAGAAAACAAAATCCATGTATGAAATTACTGTGAGTAAAAATTTTTATTCGATAATTGAAAAATGCGCCAATGTTCGTAGAAAACAAAGTGAATCAAATTCTTTAGGATTGCTATCAGCAACTGAGCAAGAAGCAATACCAAAATTAGAAGAAGGGCCGACTCATACTTGGATTACTAGAGAGTTAATGAATGCTTATGTGTACTTATTTAATAGAGGATATGCATACTCAATTGAAGTATACGAAAGCGAGCATGAGATTGAGAATAAAACTGAGGCCGAAAATAAGAGCGAAAAACAAAAACTTGTTGGAGGACTATATGGAGTATTTATTGGAGGAATGTTTACAGGCGAATCTATGTTTCATTTGAAAGATAATGTTTCTAAGATGGCGTTGATTTTTTTAGCACAAAAATTGAAAGAATTAGAGATTGAATGGATTGATATCCAAATGTTAACTCCAACTCTGAAAAATTTTGGGGCCACGGAGATTAAACGAGATTATTTTATGCAATTACTTCGAGAGGCATTGAAAAAAAATCATAATCCAAACATTTTATCCAGTTTTTAAATATAATATAATATTATATCATTATATTTGAGATATATGAAATTATAGAAAATAACTAGAAGGTAAATTGTGATACAAATTAAAACTGCAGAAGAAATTATATTAATGCGTGCAACTTGCGCTTTGGCCACAGAGACATTGAAATATGTGAGCTCATATGTAAAAGTAGGAATTTCGACTGATGAAATAAATACATTGGCCCATGATTTTATGACTAAAAAAGGGGCGATTCCTGCCCCTTTAAATTACCATGGATTTCCTAAATCAATTTGCACTTCAAGAAACTCAATTATATGCCATGGAATACCAAAGAGTGATGAGTTTTTGAAAGAGGGAGATATTGTTAATTTAGATATAACTACAAAGTTAAATAATTATCATGGTGATACTAGTGCTACATTTTTTGTTGGAGATAAGTCCAAGTTTGATTCAAGAATTATTGAATTGGTTGATGTAACTTATGAGTGCATGTTAGCGGGAATTAGAGAGGTAAGGCCAGGTGCTCGTTTTGGAAATATTGGAGCAATTATAGAAGAGATAGCTCATGATCATAATTTTTCTGTAGTACATGAATATTGTGGTCATGGAATAGGTAAAGAATTTCATGAAGAACCGCAAGTATTACATTATGGAAAACGTAATTCTGGCCCTGAGATGTTACCTGGTATGGTATTTACTATTGAACCCATGATAAATCTTGGAAAAAGGAATTGTAAACTTTTAAGCGATGGATGGACAGTTGTAACTGCTGATGGGAAATTGTCTGCTCAATTTGAGCACACAGTTATGGTTACCGAGAGTGGTTTTGAAATACTTACATGAATGAAATTATCTTCAATTCAATTCAATTCAATTCAATTTAATTTAATTTAATTTAATTTATTTATTTTTTTCTTGGAGATTTATTTTTCTGATTATTACTATTAGTATTTTTTGATTCTAACTTTGGTGTTTGTCCTTGCTTTTGATCGTGCTGCTGCTCTTGTGCTTGTGATTGATCCTGCCCTTGAATTAGACCTTGATCTATAACTTTGTTGAGCTCTTTTTTTCTTATTAAAGTACATTCTTTAAATATTTTGTCGAAATTTTTTAATTTTTCGAAAATTGTTTTTATCTTGTTTACGTCAAATAATATTTTAGGCCCAGAAATATCTTCATCTTCAAGATGTTGATAATTTCTTAAATAACTGCCTAATTCAGGAATTCTTGTTTCTAAGCAGTTCATTGTAGGAGTCATATTTTGCAATTCCATAAGGTAATTTACGAAGAGGTTAGGTGCCATATCTAATAAATTATCAATTAAATAAGTGGCCCTAGATTTAGCGGAAAAGTCATCTGGTTTATACTTAACTTCATTGAAGATATTTTTTCCATCTATGAGTAGATGTTGAAGTAAAAGCACAGAAGGAGAAAACTCTTTAAATGCGCAAATCTTTTTTAAATAAATTTCTTTTATAGAAATGGTTTCATCAATAACTAATTCATTTAAAAGTTCTTTATTTAATGCATATATTGGTCCATTAACTTTATTTTTATGAATAATATTTTCTTCTTTAGCTAAACATTTTACAATATTTGTGTCATTTTTTTTTATATTATTGTTTGTTTTAGAAGAATAATAAGTAGTAGTTACAGTAGCATTGGAAGCAGTAGAAGTGGCAACTTCCAATATAAACAATATGCAGAATATAATGAGTATGATGAAGAAGTGTGTTTTTTTATTATGCATATATGTATGCTCCTAATTTTTTTATACAAAATAACTGTATTTTTATCTATCGGCAAGGATCTAATCTATATTTAATTATAAAAATGTGTTTGTGTTTGCTCTCTGCTTCTGCTTCTGCTTTTGATTATGATTCTGACTCTGCTTGTATTGTGTGAAGGTGTTCGAAAATAGATATAGTGAAAAAATATAATGAAATAGGATGAAAATGAATAGAGTTAAAGTTTATAGATTTTATTTATACGATACCTTCGTCTTTTAGATGTTTTTTGAATTTATTAATAAGCTCTAAGCTATAGTTTCCTAATTCATCGACTTGTGCGGCCTTTAAGGCATCTTTTGGAGTCATATTTAGAACAGTAACTCTTTTATCATATGAATTACATAATGAAATTATCTCCTGTTGAAGAGTTAATTTCTTTTTATGTTCAGGATATCCATCTCCAGAAATTTTTTCTTCGTGACTATAAATGAGATCAACAACAGAAGCATCGATGTAAGGGTTTTTACTTAATAATTCTTTTCCAAGAAAAGGATGTTGTTGGTAAATTTTTTTTTCTTCAGCATTTAGAGATTTTTGCGCCCTCATAAATAGTTGTTGATCATTTTCAGTAAGTCGAGATATTCCAATATCATGAAGTAGACCAGCAATGGACAAACTGTTTTGTTCATCCTCTGAGACACTACTGTTTTTAGCAAGTGTTACACAAAGAGCAGATACATTTAAACAATGCTTAATTAAAACTTCATTTTCAGCTGCCTTTCTCCCGTAAAAATTTTTGAGTGAATCAGGGTTATCACTTATAAGTTTTTGCAATGATTTTGCTGCTTTTTTAGTTACATTGTATGATGTTCTTGAAGTTGGATCTTTTCTCATTTCTTCAACCGCAGTAGTGGCAGTACCTTCAGCAAAATTTACTTTATCTTCCATAGGAACATCAGGATTGTCTAAAGTTTGATTGAGAATATCATCAAGAAATACTTGATAGTTATTTTCATCTAGATCACGAATGTAAAAGCGAGCGATTTGTTGTTTTTTTAATTTTTCTAAATGAACATGTTCTAAGGTTCTACCAACTTCAATATATTTTAAAAATTGTTCTTTAAAGTGAATATATAATTCAAAATTTAAAGCTTTATCAGGAAGAATAGTCGAAATACGAATTGGAGTAAATTCCATAAAATATTACCTCTTATTATTTTTTAAAACTTTTGTGTACATAATCAATGATAAGTTAAGGATAATTTTTTAAAAAGGAAAATTTTTGTTTTTGTTACTTGATATTTTTATAGTTAATAAGTCAGATCAAGTAATGATATGTGATTTCATAAATTTAAAGACCATAAACAATAAAAACTTACCTCACTTATAAATATAACTAATTGATTTATAATTATTCTATACATGTTAGTTTAAAAAGCTAAAGGAGTTAAAGGAGAATTTAATTATATGGTGATTACAAATCAAAAAGAAAAAGAAAAAAAAAATGAAGATGAAGATCAAGATTTCATTGATGATTCTAAAATTGTTGTTCAATATTCTAATATAGTAAAGAGATTGATTGCTCAGACTATTGATATTGCAATTTATATAGGGTCAATTATTATTTTAACACAAATTACTCAAACAATTTTAAAGATAAAGCTTATTCCAAAAATATCAGCTATTTCATTAAGTAAGTTATTAAGCTTATCTGTAGTTAACAATAAGGAAATAAATTTTAATATAACTAATTTAATTGATTTGTTTTCTACCGAACAATTGATCTTTTATTTAATAACAATCATTTTTGTGTGGATTTTTATTACAATTTTACCAGAGTATTTGACTAATCAAAGTATTGGTAAAATGTTTGTACAAATTAGAATAATTGATATGACTAATGCGAACATTAGCTTGATCAAATCAATGTTTAGAGGAAGTATTGGAAAACTTATTTCAATAATTAGTATAGTGGGTGTTATATTACCAGCAATTAGAAAAAGAGGAGAAGCATTACACGATATAATTTCTAAAACTTATGTAGTTGATATGCTTGAATGACATAAAATATAAAAAATATTTTATGTCATTCTATTCACTCTATTCTATTCTATTCTATTCAAATTCTAAAGATTTTAAGAAATCACTTGCAGATGCTGCTTCGGCCGCAGTTTTTTCTGAGATAATTTTTTTTACTAAAAGTTTTTTTAAATGCTGATCAAAACTAATAGTTCCGCTTTGTCCCTCCCCCTTTTTTATGAAGGTATACATTTTTGATAAATCTTCTTTTCCTAAAATACATTCTTTTATTCCAGGATTATTTATCATAATTTCAAGTGCCACGCACATGCCGTTATTATCTGCTCGTTTAACTAAACGTTGGCTTATTGTTGAATAAAGTCCGTCTGCTAACCGCATTCGAATATTTACTTGTTCTTCTGGTGGAAACATGGAGATCAATCTACTTATAGTTGTAACTGCATCAGTTGTATGTACTGTGGATAATACTAAGTGTCCAGTCTCTGCTGCTTTAAGAGCAATAGAAATAGTTTCTGTATCTCTCATCTCTCCAATTGAAATTACATCGGGGTCTTGTCTTAAAGCTGATCTTAGAGCATAAAGGAAACTTTCAGTATCAGTACCTATCTCTCTTTGAGTAATTCTTGATTTTATTTGAGGATGAACAAATTCAACTGGATCTTCGATAGTTACTACATGAACTTTTTTATTATTATTAATATGATTAATCATTGCCGCGAGAGTAGAGCTTTTCCCTGATCCAGTAGTCCCAGTTACTAAAACTAATCCTCTAGGTGCCAAAGCAATATTTTTAACAGCATCTAGTAATCCTAATTCTTCGATTGTTGGAACATTTAATTTTACTATTCTAAATATAATTGCAACTTTCTTTTGATATCGAAGAATATTAAATCGCAGTCTACAAAGTCCCGGGAGATCGTAAGAACCATCAGTTTCAGAAATTCTTTCAATAATTTTTTTAGTTTCTTCTTTAGGAATTATTAGTCGACAAATATCCATAACATTTTCATGCGTTAATTCTGGACTTTTTATGGCCGTTATTGAGCCTCGAATACGAAAACAAGGCCGTTCTCCTTCTCTAATATGGATGTCAGAGGCTTCGTTAGTTATTGCCACACTAACTAAATCTTGCAGATTTTTTTCTGTAAAGGGCATTGCTACTACTCCTATATTTAATGTAGATATAACATTATAATATTATAGTATTATTTATTTTTTTATTTTGTATAGATGAAATGAAAATGGAGGTTAATATGTCAAATAAGGTATCAAATAAAATCTCAGATAAAGAAAAAATAATAGAAGACAAAATCTATAATGAATTTTCCTCTGAAACGCTTCTATTGCATAAGGGTTTTGATCCAGCTTTATCAGTAGGAGCAATTGCTTCTCCAATTTATCCGAATTCAACTTATGTTTTTCCCTCGGCCAAAGCAGGAGAACGAGCTTTTGAATTAGCATTTTTTCCTGAAAAAACTAAAGAGGGAGAAGTGGCAGCACTTATTTATTCTAGAGTAAATCATCCAAATGCAGAAATTGTAGAGGATAGATTGGTTCATATTGAACCAGAGGGAGGAGCGGCCGCAACTTTTGGAAGTGGTATGTCTGCTATATCAACTACAATTTTGGCCCTACTTTCTAGAGGGAAAACAGTGGTCTATAGTAATCCTATTTATGGAGGAACTGATTATTTTTTAAAAAGCAATTTAACAACACTAGGTTGTTTTTCAGTAGAAGTTGAAACGGATAATTTTCAAGAAACTAAGAAGGTTTTAGAATCTTGTGGGGATAATTTAGGAATGCTTTTTTTAGAAACACCAGGGAATCCAACCTTAGTTATGACTGATATTCATGCAGTTGCAGAGATAGCAAAAAAAGTAAATCCAAATTGCCTAGTGATGGTAGATAATACTTTTTTAGGAATGTTTCAAAATCCATTTAAGATAAGTCCACATGTGGATATTATAGTTTATTCAGCTACAAAATTTATGGGAGGGCATGCTCAGTTAGTGGCAGGTGCAACTATAGTGAGAAAAGGCAAGGAACATTTAATAAGAGATGTGAAAGGATGGAGAACTAGTTTAGGCACTATAGCCTCTCCATTCGTTTGTTGGGAGTTGGAAAATTCTCTTAAAACATATGGGATTCGAATGCGAGGTCAAGCTGAGCGTGCTAAAATTGTTGCACAATTTTTATCAAAACATAAGAAAATATCTAAAGTTCTCTATCCTTCTTTACTTACTGACAATGATCCAAGCTATGCTATTTATAAAAAACAATGCAGTGGACCTGGTTCAATTATTACTTTTAATTTATTAGACGATAATCGAGAAAAAACATTTAAATTTTTAGATACTGTGGCCAATGACCATATTATTTCGCTAGCAGTAAGTTTAGGAGGAGTTGAGACTTTAATAGAACATCCGGCCTCAATGACTCACTCAGAAGTTGCTGAAGATGTTAGACGAAAAGCGGGTATTACAGAGGCGACTGTTAGATTATCAATTGGACTTGAAGATCCAAATGATTTAGTTAAAATTTTAGATAAGGCATTAAACAATTATTAAGGGCCTGTTGATTGCTTGTAAAAAAAAAAGGCCACAGTATTTTTTACTGTGGCCTTTTTAAAATCTTATTATCTTAACTTATCTTAAATCCTACATTCCTGGCATTCCACCGTGGCCCATACCGCCGCCAGCACCCATCATCTCATCCTTTTTCTTTGGAAGTTCTGCAACTAGTGCTTCTGTTGTTAACATAAGACCAGCAATAGAAGCAGCATTTTGAAGAGCTGTACGAACAACTTTTGTTGGATCAACGATACCCGCTACAACTAGATCTTCATAACGGTTATCATTTGCATTGTAACCAAAGTTAATTTTACCATTTTCTTTTACAGCATTAACTACTACAGATCCCTCTAGACCAGCATTAACTGCAATTTGGCGTAAAGGTTCTTCAATAGATCTTCTGATAATTTTTACACCAAAATCTTGAGCTTCATTACCAATTTTAAAGTTATCAAGAATCTTAGTAGCATAAACTAATGAACTACCACCACCAGAAACGATACCTTCTTCAACAGCTGCTCTAGTAGCGTTTAGTGCATCTTCTACTCTATCTTTCTTTTCTTTCATTTCAGTTTCAGTTGGTGCTCCAACATTAACAACAGCTACACCACCGATTAATTTAGCAAGACGTTCTTGTAATTTTTCACGATCATAATCAGAAGTTGTTTCTTCGATTTGAGCACGAATTATATTTACTCTAGCGTTTACATCTTTCTTAGAACCAGCACCATCAACAACTGTAGTATTTTCTTTATCAATTGTTATACGCTTACATGTTCCAAGGTCACTTAAGTCTGCTGAATCCAAGCTTCTTCCTAATTCATCAGAGATTACTGAACCACCAGTTAAAACAGCTAAGTCTTTTAACATCTCTTTTCTTCTATCACCAAAACCAGGAGCTTTTACAGCTGCAACATTTAGAGTTCCTCTTAATCTGTTTACTACTAATGTAGTTAGAGCTTCACCTTCAATATCTTCAGCAATAATTATAAGAGCTCTTCCTGCTTGAACAATTTTTTCAAGTATTGGAAGAAGTTCTTTCATGCCGGAGATTTTTTTATCAGTGATTAATAAATAAGGAGATTCGAAAGAAGCAACCATTTTCTCATGATCAGTTACAAAGTAAGGAGAAACGTAACCTCTATCAAATTGCATACCTTCAACAACTTCTAAAGTTGTATGACCTGTTTTAGATTCTTCAACAGTGATAACACCTTCTCTTCCTACTTTACTCATAGCTTCGGCAATTAATTTACCGATTTCAATGTCGTTATTAGAAGAGATTGTAGCAACCTGAGCAATTTCTGCTTCAGATTTAATTTCTTTTGAATTTTTCTTTAATTCAGCAACGATTTTTTCAGTCGCTTTATCGATTCCTCTTTTGATATCCATTGGATTGTGACCTGCAGTTACGAACTTTACGCCCTCTCTGTATATTGCTTGAGCAAGAACAGTTGCAGTTGTTGTACCGTCACCTGCGTTGTCATTAGTTTTTTGAGCTACTTCTTTTACTAATTGAGCGCCCATATTTTCAAATGCGCCATCTAACTCGATTTCTTTTGCCACAGTCACGCCATCTTTAGTGATTTGTGGAGAACCAAATGATTTTTGAAGAATAACGTTTCTTCCCTTTGGTCCTAATGTAACTTTTACGGCATCGGCCAACTTATTTACACCCTCTAAAATTAGGGCGCGTGCGACTTCATTATACTTAAGTTCTTTTGCTGACATTTTAATCCCCTATTGTTTATTATTTTTATTTTTAAAAATTATTTTATTTTTAAAAATAATAAAATTATAAAGTTATTTATAAAATTTATTATTCTAATACGCCAAGTACATCATCTTCTTTCATAATAAGATATTCAGTACCATCAATTTTGATTTCTGTTCCTGCATATTTGTTGAAAAGAATGCGATCACCTTTTTTAACATCTAACATGCGCTGCTCGCCATTCTGTAAGCGATAACCATTTCCTACTGCCATTACTTGACCTTCGGTTGGTTTTTCTTTGGTGTTGTCTGGAATAATAATTCCACTTTTTGTTTTTGTTTCTGCTTCTAATCTTTTAACGACAATTCTGTCTTGTAACGGTCTAACGTGCATAAAAAAAGCCTCCTGAAATATTAATAAAAATACGTTTGAACATTTAAGCAACAAAGCTCAGTGTTAAATTAATTCCTAGAAAATTCATGTCAAGGTTTCGAGGAAAAAAAATTTTTAAAATTTTTAAAATTTTTTCATCCTAAAATATCCATTAACACA
>JADGAM010000164.1:0-7308 GCA_015232015.1 Oligoflexia bacterium
GAATAAAATATCTATTTTCGATTATAACTTGTTTATTAATTATGAACTTTATTAAAGTTATCGGACCATATATATCTAATTCTTTTAAAAGTTCCTGTAACTTCATTATAAACATGTTGATCCCAATTTCTTCTATACTGATGTAAATCCAATTTTAATAAAAATTCTTCAATATCTTTTTGGTGTATCAAATAATTTTTTATTAGTGGTATCCATTGTGTTTTATTCTTATAAATTAATTCAAAATCCTCTCTTTTAAGAATTTCTTTTTCAAATAACTCTTTCCAATATAAAACCATTGATCGATATATTGCATTCTTTTTATAAGAAGAAATAAATGTCTTAATTAAATAAATCATGCCCAACAATATCCCACTAATAATGGTAATTAGTATTATCCATTTAGAATAAGCATCCTCTGCTTCATGAACTCGAATTAAATCAGCATATTTAAAATCACTAAAAATTACATTATTTTTATCTTGGGAATCATTATTTATCTTAATATTATTTTCGATAAAAGTTGAAATTTCTTTATCCCTAAACTTTAAAATATGAAAATTAAAATCAGCAAAACTTTTTATTAGAACCATATTGGCATCTATTACAATTACCTCATCATTATTTTCAGATGTTTTTATGCTTTTTATCTCACTGACATAAAATAAACCTAATATCACTTTTCCTTCGAAATCTTTACTTTCAGGAAATTCTAATAAATTTTTAGGCCACACTTCAATTATTCCATTAAAAGTATCTCCAATTTTTAATTCTTTTATCTGCAAAACATCTTTTACATTATATCCAAAAACCTCTTCGACAGTTAATTTTGCTTGAAGAATATTTTGTTCATAAGAACTAACAGACCCCAATATCAAAGGAAGAAAACATAATAGCAAATACAATGTAAAATATTTTTTATACATTTTAATTTTAATTTTTGACCTTTTAAAAGATCTTTACTTAATTTTTTGAGCAAATTTTTCTAAATAACATTTTTCACCAATATTAACTTGGTATACATTTCTAAATGTATTCTTATTTATTTTTAATTTTAACGAAATATCATTTATATATCCAAATAAATTTCTTCTTTTCATTGATTGGTCTTTTGAAAAATAACCAAGCACTGGATATTTTATCTCTAAATTTAAATCAATGGGAGATAATATTTGAATTAAATTAAGAGCATCGATGCTATTTGAAATATACTGAATACTTTTTTCATTTAAAAAATTGTAAAAATCGGACATGATTACTAAATGATTTTTTTTCTCTCGTATTTTCATTAAAAAATACATATTCTTCTTAATCATTTCCTCATCATTTATTGGCAGGTTATCACTATTAAAAAGATTAAAATTTATTTGCTCATCAATTATTTTCCTTTTAAGTAGCGATTGCAAAAGATACCCTATTCCAGTGCGGCCAGTAGTTTTTGGTAAATCAATTATTTCACCATTTCCACTTAAAATTATTCCTCTAATTTTATCTTTGGTTAGATCGGACCATAAATAAAATAAACACAAAATTTGAATTGCTACTTCAAATTTCGATATATTATTCCAGCCATAACTCATGGATCTACTTGCATCTATAATAACATCAATTCCTTGATTTTTTTCTTCTTCAAAAACTTTTACATAGGGAACATTTGTTTTTGCAGTTACTTTCCAATCAATAAATCTTACATCATCTCCATATGAATATATTTGGTGATCTTTAAATTTTAATCCTTGCCCTTTAAAAGGTGATCGTTTAGAACCAATATTTATGGTTCTACTGTTTTTTGCTAATTTCAATCGCATTAGCTTAACTAGTTTTTCAATTTTTTTTAAATCGATATTACTAATATCTTTCCCCTGGTTATTAAAAACAAAGGTTAAACCAAAGACTGAGCAATTTTTGAAACTACATCTTTTGCATTCATTTGATCAATAGATGCACTATAAGATAATAATACTCTATGACCTAAAACTTCAGGAACAATTTTTAAAACATTTTCAGGACCTACAAAATCTTTTCCCTCTAAATATGCATTAAATTGTGAAATTTTATATAACCAAATACTGGCCCTAGGTGATGCTCCACTAATTATTATATCTTTGTATTCTATTTGAAATAAATTTGATTCAGGTCTGGTGGCCTGTACAATTTTTACTATTAAATCTTTTATTTTTTCATCTACATATATGGCACTTAAATCATTTTTAAGTAGATTTAAGTCATTTATTTCTAACGTTGGTGCAAGTTCTAACAGTGCTAGTTTCTTATCTAATAAGAGAATTTTTTTCTCTGACTCAAAATCCGGATAAGTGACATTAATTTTCATCATAAATCTATCTATCTGTGCTTCTGGTAGTGGATAGGTTCCTTCTTGTTCGATAGGATTTTGAGTTGCAAGTACAACAAAAGGAGGTTCTATCCGGTGAGTTTCATCTCCAATGGTAACTTGATTTTCTTCCATACCCTCTAATAATGCTGATTGAACTTTAGGAGGTGCACGATTGATTTCATCTGCTAAAAGTATTTGTGTAAAGATGGGACCCAATTTTACCTTAAACTCATCGGCCGATTGATTATAAATCATTGTACCGAGCAAATCAGAAGGCAAAAGATCAGGAGTAAATTGTATTCGCTTAAATTTCAAAGCACAAAGTCTACTTAAGGCGGAGACACTTAAAGTCTTGCCAAGCCCAGGAGGACCTTCTATCAAGAGATGACCTTCTAAAACTATTGCCGCAATAATTGATTCTAATAATTTATTTTGCCCTAATACTAAGGAACTTGCTTTTTCAATAGTATTTTTGATTTTTTCTTTTAAATCATTATTCATATTTTTCAAGTCCTCTATTTATTTTTTTACTTTCATTCTACATAATAAGCTAAGTATTTTAGATAATTTGATCTATCTTGTAATGAAGCTATTGGATGATCAAAACCTGCTAAACCAATGTCAATCAAATTTACATGGCGTGAAGCTTTCCTAGATGCTTCTGAAACCGTTGCATCTAATTCTTCAAATGAAACACTATTTGTACAAGAACAAATGGCCATCAGTGAATTTTTATTTAAAATTTTAAGTATTTTTTCATGTAATTTACTATATCCACTTAATGCGCGTTCTTTATTTTTTGCTGATTTGGCAAATGCTGGAGGATCAGAAACAATAACATCATAGAGTGCATTTTCTTCAAGCTGTTGATCCAAATAATCAAACACTGAAGAGCGAATGAATTCACCTCTATTATTAGCAAAATTATTTAGAATAATATTATTTTCAATATCTTGTTTAAAATCACCTTGATCAATAAATCTAACAAAGTTAACTTTTGCTCTTAACAAATGTAATCCCCAACTTCCAACGTAGGAAAAGAGATCCAGTCCTAAATTATATGTTTTATTTGTATTAATTATTAAATTTTCAAAGCGATGGCGATTTAGTCTATGATCGTAATAGTAACCAATTTTTTGAATTTTATCTGCGGAAATTTCTAGATGTAATCCATTTTCAATTAACTTAACTTTATCAACTTTCTCTTTTTGTTCAGAATATATTGTTTGTTCATTTTCTGTAGTTAATTTTGGAAGTCCTTCTAATTTTCTTTCATTTTCATCATCATGAATTACAATTTTGTCATTTGGAAATTTTGTTTTTAGTGAATTTAAAACAACATCTCTAAATCTATCAATACCAGCAGTATTTATTTGTAATAAAATATATTTTTCATACTTATCCACAATTAATCCAGGCAAATAATCACTTTCACCATAAATTAATCGTAAATTATCTCCCATATTACGATAAAAACTTCTTTTATCAATTGCTAAAGAAATGTAATCATTTATATATTTAGTTGCAATTTCTACTTCTTCTGTATTTAAATATGCATTAAAATCTTGAATGTTCAAATTTAGAAGATGAATAATAGGGCAATTTTTTTCGGCCCTTAAATTTATAAGGCCTAAATAATTTAATTTTTCTTTTGCATTAACCAAGATAACCCATTCACCAGGTAAATAATTTTTTGCTAAATCTAGACAATCTTTTTCATGCAATCTATTGATTCTTCTTTTTACTTTTAAGCATCCTTCTTTGGATAGAACTATATTCTTCACAGGTTAACTCACATAAAAATAAAAACAATTAAGAGATTTATGTTTTACATTTTTTTTAAAAAATATTTTTGTGCTTCTCCACTATTGATACGATAATTACTAATTATCAATTCTCTTTGTATGTTAAAAATACTATCGCTACTTTTTGAATTTTTCTTTTCAGTATTTGTTTTAGTGGTTCCCACATTTTTAGTAAAAACCTCGGTATTAATAGAAACTCTAATTGGCAATCCTATTCCTGAAAATGAGTTATATGTAATATCATTACGTACAATTTTTGATTGAATTCCATAATCTGATTTTAATATAATACTACTTAAAACCCACTTGTTTTGACTCCATTTTTCCTTTTCCCAAGTAAAATAGGTATCTTCTGTTCCTTGAGGAGTAAGCATAAATAATTTTTGCAATCTATCTTTATCATCAAAGACCATTTTAATTTCATGTACCATATTTAGATGCGTTTTATCTGTTCCAATAAATAACCTTTCACCTTTTTCTAATTTTTCACCCTCTTTTATTTCTTTGGCATCCTTTAGTGGCCTTATTTCGTAATTTTTTGCTTTATCCGCAAATGTTTTGGGAATAATAAAATCAATATATACTTGCACTGATCTTATGAGTGTATCTTTTACCATCACAAAACCTTTTGGTAATCCTGAAATTTCAACATCAACCTTACCAGATGCTAGCCAATAAATTGTAAAATATAGATCATCAATTTTTAATTGTCCTAGTTGATTACCTATTTCTTTATCAAAATTTGAAAATCTAACATCTGCAGCTAAGTCTTTAAGACCAAAAACCTCTGGATGGTAGGTGCTGGTATCAAATTTTTTCAATAAATCATATACTTCTTTTGAATTTTTTTCTGTTGCAAATATATTGAAATTAATTATCAATAAAAAAAATATTGAAACTATCACAATAAAAAATTTTTGGGTCTTGTTCATAATATACATCCATAAAAGAAGATTGAAACTATCAACTTATTTTAATATTATTATTTACACTAAATTTTCCTATCCTTCTAATGATTTTTCAAGCAACTCTCTCCAATTTTTTTCATATTCTGCTTGAATATATTTTTGTTTACTCAAAGTAACTAAACCGCTCTGCCCCTTAACCCCTTTTATATTTTTTACCTGAGTAAACACTAATGGTATGACTGTTATTTTTGCTTTTGAATAATCATTCAATATTGATCCAATTATTTGCAATTCGTGTGTACTTAACTCTCCAATTGATTTTACTTTCACTATCAAATGCGCTCCTTTATATCCATCCATATGAAACCATAAATCCTCTTTATTGGCCCATTTAGTCCTCAAAAAATCATTGCCTCTATCATTTTTCCCAACTGAACATTTTAAGTTTTTCCTCAATTTAAATTCAACAAATAATTCACTCCCAGAATTAGATTTTTTATCACCCTCAAAGCTAGATATAGCAGACATTTCTGATATATCAGATACCTCTGATAACTCAGATAACTCCGATACTTCATCTGTTTTTTCAATTTTAATTTTGTTAAACCAAATAGGACGTACGATTTTACTTTGATCAATAGTATAAACTTTTATTCCCGCCTTCGATGCTTGCAAAGCACTATCAATGTTCATTACCTTATCAAGCTCCTCTTTTGAATTTTTTATTCTTTCTTGTAATATCGTTTCTCCTCTTTTTAATTTTTTTATTTTTTTATAAATGAAATCAATCCTTTTATAGTATCCAGTAATATCTGCAAACTTAAAAACAACACCTGCAATCTCTACCTCACGCTTATTATCATTTAAATCAATAGTGGAATTTTCAGAATTTTCGATCGCACTTTTTACATCTCTCCATTTTTTATTATTTTCATAATCAGTAGAAATTTTTAATAACTTTCTTTGCAAGGACTTTTTTTTCTTGGAATCTGTAACTCTTAAGCATTCTTCTAACTCTTTTTTTAACATATCCTCTATAGATATGTTCTTTCTAGCGGATGTTATATTTTTCATTCTATCATCTTGAATTCTTCCTACGGAAACAAAGCAATTTAATAATTCATTTTCAATAAGTTCTCTTTGATTATCGTCAATAATTGCTTTATTAGTAACTTCAACATTTCCCTTCCAAGATAAAAAAAGTGTTTTTTTCTCTAAAAAATCCTTATAATAAAAATTACTCAAATAAAATTGTCTAGCACTCCAGAAAAATAACATACACCCAGAATATCCCATATATTTGTAATTCATAATAAGAATTCTATCTTGAGGATCAACTTTTAAATCAATAAGTCTTGCTGAGACCAAATATTTTCTTAGATACTCTAAAAAATTATCCTTAATTCGTAACTCTTTTGGTGGCAAAGATTCACCAATATAGAGACCTTCATATCCTTTTCCTCTTCCCAGATAGAGATATTTTGTTATGCCTTTTAGTCTTATTGTGATACATATAAATCGACCTGTACTAAAAAGTTTCTGTATCTGAGCAGGTTCTGAAGGATTAAATTCATTTTTAAATAAATTAACCTCATTTTGTAATTCAAATAATTTTTGTATCATAATTTTACAACACGTTATTAAACGTTATTAAACGGTATTAAAATGGAAACAAACTTAAATAATCATCTCAATAATGCAAATCACCTAATAAAAAAACTCAATCTAATTAATAATAACGACCGTTCATTATTAAATCAACTGGACTGGGATACTATCGTTCAAAAAATATCTTCATCAACATACTTTGATGAATCAAAAAAAGAATTATTCTCTGATATAAAATTTAAAAATATTAGTGAAATCAACGATTCCATCAAAGATACGCTAATAATAACAGATTTAATAAGAGAGGGTCATTTTTTTTCTATACATTCATATTTTTACTCTCTTAATAGCAGCAATTTAGTAAATGACTACATTTCTCGTTTAGCAAAGGGTTCCTTTCTTTCCATTATAGAATTAAATCAATTGGCCAAAACACTTGAATGTTTTACTAATTTAATCAATACCTATTCCTCTATAGGCGATATTATTAGTAAAAATACTATAATTGATAGATCGGCCATAACAGAAATTCGAAAAAATTTTATTTTAAAGCTTCGCTCTTTTGTCTCCTTTGAAGGAAATATTGATTATCTTGCACACCCATTACTGTCACCTCCCTACATGAAATTACAAGAAGTTGAACAACTAATTA
>JADGAM010000164.1:7382-9364 GCA_015232015.1 Oligoflexia bacterium
ACGATACAATGAATGATCATTATGTTATTCCTATTCGCTCTGATTCTTATAATTCAAACCTAGGTCAAATAATTGCCCATTCTGATAGTGGTTTAACTCTTTACGTAGAGCCATTTAGCATAAAAGATAAGTGTAACAAACGAATCACTCTTATGGCAAAAATTGATGAAGTACTCTTTAATATTTGTAAAGATCTTTGTGAGAAATTATCTCCTCACCACCATTTATTATCAAATATTAGAAAATCCCTTTGTAAACTTGATATACTGTTGGCCAAGGCCAAGTACTCTTATGATAACGATTTTTGTGTACCTCTTATTTCTTCTGAGGTGCAAATAAATATCCATGGCCTTTTTCACCCTTTAATAGAAAATCCTATTACCAATTCTATTAATCTTACTCTCAATGAAAAGGGAATGGTTATCTCTGGACCTAATACAGGAGGAAAAACGGTTGCTTTAAAATCTATCACCCTGGCGCATCTATTTCTTCACTTTGGATTACTTATTCCCGCCAATGAGGCAACCCTACATCCTTTTTCTTACATTTATTTTTTTGGTCATGATCAACAAGATCTTTCACAAGGCCTAAGTTCTTTTTCCGCTGAAGTAAAAAATTATTTACATTTATTAAAAGAATTAAAACATACTCGTCTAGCACAATCAACAGAACTAGTAGAACCAACACAACCAGCACAACCAACACAACTAGCACAAGAAAAATTAAATATAACAAATTTAATAGTTATTGATGAGATCTTTAACACAACTTCTTCTGAAGAGGCCTCTGCCTTAGCACTTTCTTTATTTGATGAAATTGATAATAATCATTCTAAAATTATTGTATCAACTCACCATCAAATGTTAAAAACTTTTATTCATAAAGATCATCAATATATCTCATGTCATGTTGGTTATGATTTTGAAAAGGATAGGCCTACTTATAAAATAATTAGCGGTACACCAGGAAGTTCTTTGGCCACAACAATTTTTAAAAATCTTGCAAAAAAATATTTTTCAGACCATAAAATTGTGGAAAATGCCCACAAACTACTAGATGGCAAATCTATTAGTTATGAAAATTTATTACAAGACCTTTCAAAAAAGGAATTGGAACTTAATAAATTAATAGAAGAAAATAAGATATCTAAAAAAAATCTCTCGGTTGAAAGATCAAAGTTAGAGGGTATTTATAAACTTAAAATGCAATGTAAATATGAAGAATATGATAAAGACTTATTTGAAATTTTAAAAGAGGCCAACAATTTAATAGATGAAATAAAACGGGGTGAAAATAAAAATCTTAAAAGTTATGTTAAAACCATAGGAGAATTACGGGAAAAAATAAAGAATAAGCAACCAACAACTACTCCTTCTATTACAAAAAACAACACTGTTAACCATGTTATTAATAATAATCAAGATGCAAATGAATCTGAACTCATTATAGGTCGTAATTATTATTCAAAAACTTTAAAGAAAGAGGTTTCTTTAATTTCCATAAATAATAAGAAAAAACAAATTACCGTAAAACAAGGTTCAGTGACTGTTACTCTTCCAATTACTGATTTAAAAATATCAATAAACTCAAATAACAAAAATAAATTTCACTTTTCTTTTGAAAAAACTCCTTTCGCTGATAAAGGTAATAATGAAAATGATTTTATAGATGATAAAATCAAATCAGATACTCTGCCTCCTTTTCACTTTGATTGTAGAGGAATGAGAATAGATGAATTTGAAAGCGTTATTGATAAAATTTTAGATGACCTTCTTACCGCTGACCTTCCATATGCAATAATAATTCATGGTCATGGTACTGGCGCACTTAAAAAGTGGTTGCAAGATTATTTAAAACAACATCCAGAATTTAGCTGTGAAATTCCAGAGCAATCATCTTATGGCACCACTAAGATATTTTGTCGATAAGGTCTATTTTTTATAATTAAATAATCTATTAGTGTCAATTAGTGTATCAATTAG
>JADGAM010000165.1 GCA_015232015.1 Oligoflexia bacterium
AACTGTCTTAATGCTTCCAGGTATTCATTTTGGGCGGTAAACAGCTCAGGATCAAATGCCACTCTACCAGCAGTATCGATGTGTTTAAATGCCGGCCTCTTTACAACCGATGAATACTTAACTCCAATCATCTCTTGTTGTGATGCTGATAAAGTGATTGTTCCGTGTCCTTCTATGGACTGTCCAGGCGTTGGTGATCCATCTATCGAATGTTCAGGCGTGGGACCACCACTACTTTCTGTCTTGACTAAATCCATTCCACAAATTGGACATTTTCCAGGAGCATCTTGTTTAATCTGTGGGTGCATGGGGCACGTCCAATAACTTGTGATTTCTTTTTTAGATTTATCACTTGATTTATCACCTGATTTATCACTTGGAGAATTATGTTTACTACAAGACGTAAACGTTCCTAAGCAAAGAGATGATGATATTAATAAAGTAAATAAAATATAAGGTAAGGTAATAAAATATATCTTTTTCATATTCATAAAACACCTTCAAATGGAATAGAACTGATGGATTGTCCTAAATTACTTTCAATTTCTGCAATGGTTTCAGCATACTCTTTTAACTCTTGATAGTAGGTTGTTTTTAGTTGATATACAGTACGCTCACTCTCTAAAATTTCTAAAAAATTAATACGTCCGGCCTTATATGCTGATCTGGATGAATTTATTATCGATACTCCTTGAGGAATTAAAGTTGATGAATATAAATTTAGAATATTTTCCTTTGCCTCCATCTTGGATGACAATGCTCTTAATGTTGATTGCAACTCACGTTTAGATGTTTCTAAATTTTTTTGAGCAGATACTACTTTTGCAGCTGCTGCATTTGAATCAAAATTTTCCTTTCCTAAAAACCACAGAGGTATTTTAAGTCCTAGA
Source organism: Oligoflexia bacterium (assembly GCA_015232015.1). Classification (GTDB taxonomy): domain Bacteria; phylum Bdellovibrionota; class Bacteriovoracia; order Bacteriovoracales; family Bacteriovoracaceae; genus JADFZW01. The sequence continues at coordinate 891 of JADGAM010000165.1, forward strand.
AATATTTTTTTATCATCAATATCTCTTTCTAATGATTGTTGATAGGAGAACTCTAGATCCGGCCAATAACTTGAATTAGCTAAATCTTTTTGAGCGTTTGCCTCTGCCACTTGCCATGAAATAAGTTTAAGAGAAGGTGCTAAAGCCTCCAATGATGATGAAGTTGATGTTGATGATATTGTTGATGTTGTTGACAAAGATTGAAATAATGCTCTCAATTGTTTTATAGTCACAGTTAACTTAGGTTTTTTTAGAGCTGGTAATTGGATTTTTTCTGTGTCTTCTGTAGCGTTTTCCAATAGCTCTTTTATTTTTGCTTTAGATTGAATTACATCTTGTTCTGCTACCAATATCTCATTTTCAATTTTGGCCTGTTCGAGATGTGCTCTCATTTCATCTTGAATGGTGGTTTTACCTACAGTTCGCAGGGTCTCTGCTATTCTAGCAATTTCTGTTAACAGCTCTTTTTGCATTCCAAGTAATTCCAAAGTTTTTTCTCTCTGAAAAAGCTCATAATAAGTAGAAATAACTCTTCCTCTTAACTGGAGTTTTTTTATTATGACATCTTCTCTAAAAAACAAAGAACGTTGTTTTTGAATTAAACCTCGATAGTAATACTTGCTAGGAAATGATAATTCTTGGGATAGTGTCCATGATTTCAAATTGTTTTCTGACATGATCCCAATTTTGGGATTTTCCGGAAAATATAAAGGAGTAATACTTAAACTTTCAGCTTTAAAAATGGCATCAGCGGCATTAATCGAGGGGTGAGATGTGAGTGCTATTTTTATTGCTTCTGATAACTCTAGCGGTTTTGCTATAATATATTTCGTAGGCCAAACAATAATGAAGAAAATTAAGAACAGGCATATCAATCGAATTAACAATCTCATTGTTTATCCTGGATTTTTTTAAAAAAATAGCATTACTTTTTTTCTGATGGAATATCTTCTACTTTTATTCCATCTGCTTTCATTTTCTTTAAATATTTTTCTGGATCTTTATTGAAATCCTTTTCACAACCAGCACAGCAAAAGTAAATACGTTTGCCTTTGTAATCTACAAATAATTTCTTATCGATTGTACCCTCAAGTACTGGACACTTGGTTTGCATCTTTGAAGGGGCGGCCTCTTTCGAATTAGATGTTGCCTTATCTTTTTTATTTCCTTCATTTGCGGAAGTTTGTGCTAACAAATTAGAAGATAATAACAAGACGATAGAAAGAATGAATAAAATTTTGAATTTATTTCTCATAACTTTTCCTTTTTAAAATTGATTTAATCAAATCTCAATTTAATCTCAAATTAATCCCAAATTACTTTAAATCTAGAACTAACCTCTCTATCTTAATTCTTGGGCCAACACGTATTAATGTCAATCATTTTCGTCATACTAAACTCTTAAGGTTGTATATTCAAACTTAGGGCCTGGTCGCATTTTACAATACAATAACAGGATGCGGGTGATTTATTATCTAATCTTTTCTACTATATCACCCTCTTCAACTTTTATTTCATTAGGATAGTTAACCACGGAATAGTTTTCATTTAAAATTTCTGAGATCTCTCCCTCTCCTATTCTTGTTTTACTGCAATGAGAAGATGATCCGCCTTTTAAAGAGTTATTTCTCGCAGGACAGTCCTGTTTATAAATAGCAACTTTATCTCCTTTTTTCACTTCTGAGTCTCCTAAGGAAATATGTCCTATTTGATCATCAATTTTCATTGCTACAACCCCACGAATCGCATTATTGCTACAACTAGAAATTATGAACATAATGAATACTATAACTAAAACAAATAATTTCATCATGCCTCCCTATTAAAAATAAATTAATAAATGAAGTTTGTAACATGATACAAAGTGTGCCGAAAATTAAATATTGCTAATAGTAAGAGATATTCTAATTATAAATTACTATCAGGAGTACTTTAACAAAGCTATTCACTTTGAGAAATTTTCCACTGATTGCCAATCTTTTCAATAAGAATTGCTACATCAAATATGTAATTGCTATCGCCTCGATCTAATAAAGTTCTGGCCATGGTTTTTACATTGGGTTCTACTTTGATTTCGAATATATTATGGCCATCGATTGATATCTTAATTGGTAGGTTTAAATCCAACATTCTTTGTCTTAATAACACTTTTAAGTAAGGTATGCTTTTTTCTATTATTACGGTGTTGGTATTAGCATCTAATTTTGCAATGATTTCTTTATTACTCCAAGTTGAGATTATTATTACTGTCAATATCTAGCCAATAGTATTGTTGCCCTCTAGTGGGAGTATCCCAAAACATATTACCATTGTTATCGATGCCCGATCTATTATTATTCCTGGTTTCTAAATCCCAGATGATTCTATGATGATTCTATTAGGTATTGGATTACGAGTAAAATTTTTCAAGTAAGCAATGGCATTGGTGTTACGTTCACTACAAGAATTGTCATTGTCTTTTAACCATTTTTCTGGATCGTTGATGACTTTTTGAGAAATCTCAGATGGGTGGTTATCTAAAAAGTTATATCCTCTTTGGGAATGAATATTACATTCATATTTATAACCTTGTGAATCGTTTAATTGAAGATTTTTAAGTTTTACACAATATTCAGCTACAGCTCTATTTCGATTGTAGAATGTAATAAAACGAAAATTAAAAATAAGGAAGCGAATAAAATACCTATAAAATTTAAAGTTCAACCTCTACTTCTGACTTCAAAAATTTTAAAATGTTATCATAATCATTGGTGAAACAAAGTTTATCCCGAAACTCCTGATGAATAATTTTTCTCGATAAATTGGTTATCAGCTTTAGATGAATATTATTATTTTTTTTACGGCCATCGAGATTATCGGTAGGTTCAGCAATTGCCAACAAAAAAATCATACTCACCATTGAACGTTCTTTTTCCTTCTCTTTCTCTGTTTCATTCCCGTTTTCATTTTTATTCTTACTATTATTCTTATTCTCATTCTTATCAGATGATCTTTCATTAGGTAAATTGGAATTAGACCAATCTATGGAATTACCTAATCGTAAAAAGATAATTGAACTCTCTTTTAAGTATTTTGATTTGCAATGAGGTATGGCAATTCCAAAATCTAAGGCAGTAGAGCTAATATTTTCCCTTTGCAAAATTGCCTGTTCAATTTTTTCTTGTTCTGAATAATTACATCTATCATCTAAATATAAACGTTTAACCAAATCTTTAATGGCCAAAGCTTTAGAATTCAGATGCACATCTAATCCTATAGAGTGAATGCCAAAAGGTCCTTTATAACTAGGCAAATTAGAAGCAGGGAGGTTATTACTTGAAGTAGTATTGCTTGAGACAGTATCGGCAGTATCGGCAGCAGTATCGACCATATTGGTTGAAGTAACTGAATCCTCAGTTAAAAAATCACGTTGATAAAAAGTTTGAAACTCTTTGTGTCCTGCTTTTGCATCAGGCCCTTCAAAAATTACTGTACAAGGATCTTGATACTCAGTTTGAGTACCCATTAATAAAAGCACACTTCCAAGTGAAGCTCGCTGTGAAGTGCGATTATTGATAAATATAACTTTGTTTCCTTCCCCCTTATGAGAGTGCTTATAGTTCATCATCCAACGACTAAGCACTGTTGCCGGGCGAGCATGCAGACCACTTTTAATCGGAAAAAAAAAATCAAATTGAGCATTTGTCATAAACATTTTTCACTTGTTATATTAATTATAATATTGCTTACTTTATTATTCTATTACTTTATTGTTTTCTGGAAATTTTTGTTTCGTTGAACTTATTGAATTTTTTTAAACAAGCGCATTGGATCTTTGATTGCTTCTTGAACCGAAGACTCAATGACATTTATATCTTTAAAACGCTCACGATCTTGAATTGCTATGTCAGCCGCCAAAATAACCCATTTTGCTTCTTTTAAATCCTCCTCGGTAATCTCATTTTCTACTCCCATTGCACCTTGGGTTTCTACTTTAATATCTATTCCTAATTTTTTTGCCGTCACCGTTAATTGTTCAGCGGCCATATAAGTGTGAGCTATTCCTGTTGGACATGCAGTAACTGCTACAATTTTCATATCTATACTCCTTTTTAAATTAGTAATAATTAAGGCCGTAGGCCATGGCCCATGTAAATTATCATACGATATGTTCTAAATTTTTATTTTTTTTTGCTTTTAATTTTTTTAATACATTAATTAATAAGGCACAAGTTACGCTTCCTACTAGAATGGCCAGGACATAATTAAGTTTATTATCAATTACAGGCAAAACAATAAGGCCTCCATGAGGAGCATGATCTCCGACTTTTCCCAACATCGCAATCACTGCCCCAATTATTGAGCTTAACATAATGGTAGGAATGACTCGAATGGGATCTCCTGCTGCAAACGGAATAGCTCCTTCGGTAATTCCAATGATCCCCATTCCCAGGGCCGCCTTACCCGCATCTCTTTCCTGTTCACTCCAAAGAGATTTAGCGGTTATAGTTGCTAATCCTAGCCCAAGAGGGGGAATACAAATAGCGGCCGCGCATGCACCCATTATATTAAAATGTCCTTCTTTTATCATTGCTGCCGCAAAAAAGAAGGCAGTTTTATTGATCGGTCCTCCCATATCAAAAGCAATCATAGCTCCAAGAATAATGGCCAAAACCACAGAATTGCCCGTTCCCATAACTGATAGCCAACTTGAAAGTATATTCATTAAATCTTTTATAGGCACTCCTAAGATTTTATACATTATAAATCCCACAATCAGAGTAGATAAGGCCGGCAATATTAAAATTGGCATAACTGGTACCAGGAATTTAGGGAATTTGATTTTTTTTATCACCATAACTACATATCCGGCCAAAAGACCAGAAACGATTCCTCCTAGAAAGCCTGCGCCAATTTCATTGGCGATAACTCCTCCTACTAGCCCGGGAACTAATCCTGGTCGATTGACCATACCAAAAGCGATATAACCGGATAATACTGGAACCAGCAATTTAAACGCCGATGTGCCTATATCAAGGATTAACTTCATGATTGGTGAATTAGAAAAATCCGGTCCTTGTGCGCTCATAGGGACAAATGCAATCGATAAAGCAATAAGAATACCTCCTGATGCTACAAAGGGAATGGCATAAGAAACTCCAGATAAAAGATAGGTTTTTATTTTCTTTAATTCATTCATTTACTTTTTACCTTATTGTAATAAATGTTTATGTTTATGTTTATTTTATGTTTATGTTTATACTTATATTTTATGTTTTATATTTACTCACTAATCTTCCAAACCGTGACGCCGTAAAATCGCTATCACATCCTTTGTTTGATAAGGTTTTGCTAAAGAATCACTAAAACCATAGGCCGTCGGCATAGACATCACCGGATCGGTTGCATAACCACTAGAAGCAATAGCAATACAAGTAGAATCTAATTTACGTATTTCCACTATGGTCTCTTTGCCACCCTTTCCAGCAGGAATAGTTAGATCAAGCATAACGAGCTTAAAAGGTTCTGATGTTTTATAGGCCTCAACGAATAATTTGATCGCTTCGTCTCCATCGGCAGCACAAACTACGGTTGCTCCAAAATTTTTAAAATATTCCGAGTGAAGTTTTCTTAAATTTTTATCATCATCCATGATTAAAACTTTTCCATGATACTTAAAATTGTAAATATCACTATTTTTAGTATTCTTAGTCGTTATTTTTTCAACAGTATTGGTATTGGTGACTGCAGGCAAATATAAATACACGGTTGTACCTTTTCCCTGCTCAGATACAATCTCAATCTTTCCTTCATGTTTTTTAATAATGGAGTGGACTGTAGCAAGCCCTAACCCATTACCATATTGTTTAGTTGTAAAATATGGATCAAAAATTTTGGATAAATGCTCTGGGGCCATGCCAGTACCTTGATCCTGAATTTTCACACAAACAAAATTTTTATTTTCAGACCCTTCTTTTTCAAGCTCTTCTTTTTTAACCTCTTCTATGGATGAAAATTCTTCTGAAGAGATATTTTTTACACAAATATTTATTATCCCTCCATTTGGCATGGCCTCCTTAGCATTGACAATAATATTTTCTATAACCCGTCCCATTTGATTTTCATCGACATTGCACAACCACAGTTTCTCAGCTAGATCAAACTTAAGAATAACGTTGGCACCGCTAACTATAAACTTGGAAGATCTCTCAATAATTGGAATAAGCGACTGAGTCTTGACAATGGGTGCTCCACCTTTGGAAAAGGTTAATAGCTGTTGTGATAAATCACGAGCACGGTTAAACATCATCTTTGATTCAGACAATAGCGAGTGAATAGATTGGTAGTCTTGGGATTCACAGCAATGAATGGATAGTTCAATAAAACCAAAAAGTCCGCATAGAAGATTGTTAAAATCATGGGCGATTCCGCCTGCCAAAATTCCTAGCGACTCTAATTTTTCTGTTTTTAATAATAGCGCTTCAGTCTTCTTTTGTTGAGTAATGTCTTGATGAATGCTGGTTATGTGTAAAGGTACACCATTAGCATTCTTTATAACTTTGACAATTGCCTTAATATTTTTAACATAACCATCTGAGCAGACCACTCGAAATTCACTACCATAATCTTTTTCACCTTTAAGGGCCTTTGATAATTCTTTAAGAACACGATTAAGGTCATCGGGGTGAATTAGATCTTTCCATAATTCGAAAGTAAAAGGCACGTTATCTTTCTCATTCTTCAAACCGTAAATCTCATTTATTCGAGCATCACACTCTAAAACATTACTGGACATATCCCAATCACAAATGCCAAGTTGAAGTGTATCAATAGCAAGTTTTAATCGATCAGCAATTTTTTTTAAATTTTCTTTCTCTGCCATTTTTTGTTCAGTAATATCACGGATTACCACAACTGATCCGACAATCTCTCCGTTCTTATGGCGAATAGGACTAAAGCTATAACTTCCTATCCATCTCTCTCCCGTATCTTTTCGGTAGACAGTATATTCAGCATTATTAACAACTTCGCCTCTAATTGCCCTCTGAACCGCCCACATATCAAAAGTTGCCAGCTCCCCATTAGCCATAAACATCTCAATGATCTCATAATAATCATAAAGTCGTTTGGCACATTCGGATTTGTTTTTGAATCTATGAAATATTGCAAATGCCTCGTTAAAATCAATGAATTGTCCATTAACATCGGATATAAGTATAGCATCTGTCATACTAGAGAGTGCAGCGCCTAGTTTCACTTTGCTATCTTGTAGCGCCTGCTTTACCTGTCTTTGTTCGCTAATATCTTTATAGACAGTCATCACTCCGTATCCTTCAAGAAAAATAGGGAAGGCAGATACATCAAGCCATATGGTTGCACCTTCTTCCTTCACCAGGCCTATTTCAATATTTTCCACAAGGTGATTTTCTTTTAATGCTCTAATGCTTGCATACTTATCAGCTGGCATGAGGCGACCATCTGTTCTTATGAAACGCCACTTATCATCATTAATTTTTACTTGAGAACATTTTTCGTCACAGATGCCGAGCATGCTTTTTGCCATGCTATTGCTCTCTATAATGTTTCCAAGAGAGTCCGACACTGTAATAGCAAAAGGCAAAAGATTTAAAAGAGTTCGATATTTAATCTCACTTGCTCGCAGCTCATCCTCCACCTGCACTTTTTGTTGCATGTGAATATGCTTAGTAACATCCTCTACTCGATGTAAAATATGAGTGACTTTTCCATCTGAAGCAAACACTGGTACATTCATTGAATCAGAAACGCGTGTTTGAATGACTTTATTGAACGAGGCCAAGGCGGCAGCAGCAGCGGCGGAGACGGTGGCGGGAGCATTTGAATTATACGGGAAGACATCAAATATCGGCCGTCCTACAACCTTCTCGTTCGTTGTCATTGTAGCATCGAGGTAACCATCACGTACTGCTACAATAGTAAAATCTGGTGTTGCAGTGATAATCAAAAACAATTCAGAAGATTTTTGAAATAATAGTCGGTAGTCGGGTTCAGTAAAATTGTTTGCAATAGTATTCATAAACAAGACCTTAAATATGATTACTTAAAAAACACAAGAAATTTTCTACACTACTTGAAATCTATTGTAAAAATCTTAATGAAAACTTATTTTAAATTGACCATCCTGTCATAGATACAATTCCTTTAAAATTATAAATTTAATTTTTGTTAATCGTATAATTCGGACCTCTTTGTAATATGTAACAAAAATTTTTAAAACTTTAATTACTACTTTGAAAACCTTGAGGTAATGTCTAATTTAAGGTAAAAGGTTAAAAGTAAAAGATAAACAGTTATTACTCTGTTACTACTCTTACTAATATAATTAATATAATTTATTTAATTTTATTTAATATTTGTAGATGGATTAGAAGGAAGAGGAGTGCAATTCTCCCACTGCTCCGTAGCCGTAATGGGAACGAAAATCCGTTCACTTAATATCGAGTGAAAAGACCACT
>JADGAM010000166.1:0-8805 GCA_015232015.1 Oligoflexia bacterium
TGCTGATACAGTTGCAGTTCAAATTACTAAAAAATTAAAAGCAGAAAAATTTGTTTTAGTTACAGAAGTGGGTGGAGTTTATCAAAATCTTGACGATAAAAATTCTAAGTTTACAACTCTTACTATGACCGATACAATTATCCAAACTAATTTTAACGGGAAGTAAACCTGTGAAGGCATTAATATCTTTTCCGATAACAATGCAATTTTTAGGACAGGCCTCAATACATCTTCCGCATCCTTTACAAAATTCATGGAAAAGAAAAGGTTTTGCCTTCTCTTTATTTTTCTGTTGATTTGCGGTCATCTCTTACTCCTTCTTACTCCAATGTTTATTTGATTTGATTGATTTGATTTAATAATCTCTTCTAATATAAATATAAAGGGTGACAAAAAAGCTTATCAAATAAAATATGAAAGATACAAAGATAATAAAAGATAAAAAGGCTAGAGAATAGAATGAGAGAAGAGAAAGAGAGAGATGATATTAATCATTAAAACCACAACCACCCATTCCACCTCCGCACATTCCTCCAGGACAACCACCAATTCCAGGACCCATCGGGCCGCCCATCATTCCACAATTATCCGCACTTTCGCACCCACAACCGGCGCCAACTGAAGATCCTTTCACCATTACGCCACCTTTAAAGGTCATAAGTTGTTTTATATCTTTCGATGTACAGTGTGGACATAATTTTTTTTCCGAAGACCCTTCGCGTTCACTTAATTTCAACGAGAGTTCAAAAGTCTTTTTACATTTTTGGCATTGAAAATCATATATTGGCATGATGCTACTCCTTTTTTTTTATATATTTTTTTATATTATATAAAATATAAATTTGTACAATTACATTAATAAAAATTAGAGTTTAATAAAACAAAATTTAATAAAAATGAAAATGAAAATATTAATAAAATTTTTAAGTTTTTTTAAGTCTTAAATTTTTACAGGGAGTATCTCTATGACAAAAAAAATTAAAGTATCGATTATGGGCGGGACAGGTTATGCCGCAGCAGAATTAATTAAAAGGTTATTAGTTCACCCTCATGTTGAACTACTTCGAATTGCAAGCATAGACAACGTTGGGAAAAAAGTTGGAGAGGTTCACAAAAATTTTGGTGATCGTTTATCATATGTATTTCAAGATTTATCACCAGCTGAAATAGTTAAAGATTGCGACCTAGTATTTATGACTATGCCTCATAAAGTATCATTTTTGAAGGCAGCAGAGGTAATGCCATTTGGAGTAAGTATCATTGATTTTTCTGGTGACCATCGTATTCGTGATCTGGCAGTTTATGAAAAATATTATGAAGTAAAACACACTCATCCAGAAAATATTGAAAAATTTGTTTATGGTTTACCGGAACTTAATAGAGATAAAATTAAAAAAGCAAAATATATTGCTAACCCTGGTTGTTTTCCAACGGGAACAACTTTAAGTTTACTTCCACTTGCTAAAAATGGTTTGCTTAATAATCAAAAAGTTCGCTTAGTAGCTCCTACAGGTAGTAGTGGTTCTGGAGTTAAACCTTCAGAAGGAACACACCATCCAATAAGATGCCTTAATCTGAAAAGTTATAAACCACTTTCACACCAACACCAACCTGAGATGGAACAAAATTTAGTAGATGCAGGAGCAAAAAATGTTTCTTTAGATTTTATTCCTATCTCTGCTCCTCTAAGCAGAGGAATGTTAACAAATATTATCTTGGATTTACCTGCACACATAACTGATAAAGATATTGATCAAATGTATCGTGATTATTATAGAGCACATCCTTTTGTACGAATAACTGGCACTAAAAATTTACCCGAGGTAGTTGCTATCGCTGGTACAAATTTTGTGGAAATTGGTTGGGCCTTGAGAGAGGAACGAAATGGTACAAAGAGTTTTGCAATTATCTCTGCGTTTGACAATTTAGTTAAGGGTGCTGCAGGACAGGCGGTTCAGAATATGAATATAATGTACGGTTTTGAAGAGACTATGGGTATTGATGATTTTGGTTCATGGCCGTAAAAAAATAAAAATATCTGATAATCTGATAATCTGACAATAGGAGAATTTAACTATGAATATGAAAAATATAACAAATATAACAGTGATTAAATTTGGTGGAGAGATAGTTGAATCAAAAGAACAACTTAATAATTTAGCACTTTCAATTAAAAAATTGCATCAACAAGGTGAAAATATTGTTTTAATTCATGGTGGTGGTCCACAGGCCACTAAACTATCTACTCGTCTTGGTCTTACTGCAAAGATGGTAGGAGGAAGAAGAGTTACTTGTGCAGAAACTTTAGATGTAATGAAGATGACTCTACCTGGAATTATTAACTCAAATATTTTATCAATCTTTAAAGCACATGGCCTTCCAGCAGTGAGTGCCAGTGGAATAAATATTGTTAATGCTAAGAAACGCCCGCCTAAAGCAGTTTCTGGTAGTAATGGAGAGGTAGTAGATTTTGGTTTTGTTGGTGACATTGTTAGCATCGATACAACGATAATCGATCATCTTCTCTCTGGAAAATTTATTCCTGTTATTAGTCCTCTCTCCGCAGATCAAGAAGGTCAAATATTAAATATCAATGCTGATACAGTTGCAGTTCAAATTACTAAAAAATTAAAAGCAGAAAAATTTGTTTTAGTTACAGAAGTGGGTGGAGTTTATCAAAATCTTGACGATAAAAATTCTAAGTTTACAACTCTTACTATGGCCGATGCAAAAAAGAAAATCGCAGATGGTATAATTCAAGGTGGAATGATTCCAAAATTAGAGGAGAGTTTTACACTTTTAGAAGATCAATTACACTCTTTCCATATAGTAGGATTACAGCAAAGTGATTCTATATTACAAGAGATTAAGCGACCTGGAAGTATGGGAACAGCAGTAGTGCGCTAGTGGGACTACTGTGCTAGTTAGATTAGATAAGATAAGAGAGATGAGGCAATAAAAATGAATAGCATTGTAAAAGAAGAATTAATTAGAAAAGAAGCAGTAAAAGAAATTGCCTATAAAATGTTAATTGCTGCAAGAACTGCTCCTAAGGGAAAAGGAATTGATAATTTAGTTTTGGCAGTTGTAGAGGGTGAAACAATTGAAGAGATTTCCAAGCATCTAAAAATACTTGGAGAAAAATATGAGGTGAATTCTTTTATTCGAGATGCTGAAAATATCTTATCTGCTTCAGTTATGTTATTACTTGGAACCAAAGTCCAACCTATAAGACTTAAAAAATGTGGCATGTGTGGATTTGATAATTGTGATAAAAAAAGTTTACATCCTCACATACCTTGTGTTTTTAATACTGGAGATTTAGGAATAGCTATTGGTTCAGCTGTTAGCGTGGCCATGGATAATCGTGTGGATAATCGTATTATGTATACTGTTGGACAAGCAGTGATCGATTTAAATCTACTTGGTGATGATGTGAAAGTTGCCTACGCTATCCCACTAAGTGCTACCTCAAAAAATCCTTTTTTCGACCGTAAATAAATCTAATTGAGTTAATCAAATTCAAAAGAAGAAAATGAATTGTCGGCCATTAATGAAAGAATAATTTACTTTTTTTAAATTAACCCTAACGTTGATTTATTTTTGCTTAGAAATAATTTAAGAAAATTTTGAATAAAATTTATAATAAACAGAACAACCAATGAATTTAAAATCAAGGCGGCATGTAGATTATACCGACTAAGCCCACCCTCTGCATATAATATGGGAACATCAAAACCCTTATCAACTATATTATTAACAGCAATTATCGGTGCTAAATTTAATGTGTAATTTAATAACAGTGCAATTAAAAGGAATGTCATTTGATGAAAAACTTTTTTATTTCGAATATGAGGTAGATAAAAAAGCAGATAAAGCAGATAAAAAAGTGCCAGCACACTTATTGCAATGGCAAGCGTAAACGAACATTTGTGTACACTCTCGCAAGTTATAGACATATTGTAATAAAATGCCAAAAAACCTTTAGGTAGTCGTTCAATTATTGTATTTAAATTCCAAATGATGTGATCATAAAATTGATGTTCAACTCTAACTTGAATTTGAGGTTTGTTAATTTTATCAATTATTATTAAAAATATTGCTGGGATAATTAAGTTAGGAAGAAGGAATAATTTACTTTTAAAGTTATAAAAGAAAATTTTAAAATAGTTAAATATAACTGAATGAATAAGTATAGTAATAAATAGTAATGATGCTTTTAAAAGTCCATCGGTTTTTGTTATGGTAGCAACACCGATACAAATACTTATTACAAAAATGATCTGATAGTAATTTGGATTTGGATTTGGATTTGAACTTGAACTTGAACTTGAACTTGGATTTTTAGATGATTTAGATAAGAAAAAAATTAATGTTAAAATTAAAAAAATAAAATAAGCAAGATCAATTTCAGCATAAGAAGAAATCAAAGTTCCCAGAAGCTCTCTTTGACCAAAGCTAATTATGGCGGCCCAAAAAACAATAGAAATTCCTCTCAAAGCTGTCGTGATGTTAATAAATAGTAGAGAAGTAAAGAACACGCCGAAAAAATAGAAAGCATCATTTAAATGAGCAGCGTAACTTGTAGGCCAAAAAGGAATGGCCAGCACATGTAACATCATTCCAATACTATGATATAGTGGATAGGTCATCCAATGTTTCCATAAATTTATTTCCGTTGGGGTGTATGATATATGACCATGGTGAAGCCAAAATTGTATTTTCATTCCCCAATGACCAAGACCATCACCTGACCAAATTTCATTCATGCATACTCGTGCATAAATTCCTAAAAGTCCAAAAACAATTAGAAGTAAAAAGATTTTAATAAACAAATTTTGTTTGTAAAAAAAACTAAGTGCATATTTCATAGAAGTCTTTATGGAGTGATATTGTATTAAGATAGATGTTATACCAATCACACTCCAAGCAAACCATAAACTCATTGTAGAAAATTTAATATTTAAAAAATTTAGAGTATAAATAATTATAGAAGGGACAAGAATTCCTAGTAGAGGAGTTAAAGAGAGTCGTAGCAAAAACAGCTGATTGTATTCAATATTTGTTGCTTCAGATTTTAATTTTAATTTAAATATAAAAGATGCGAAAGCAAATCCTGTAAATAAAACCCAAATCATATATACGTAAATCACCTTACTTTCTCCCATAATGTATATGAGTCAGGATAAAAAAACCTTTTTTTCCAACCATCACTTTTTTCACTCAATTCAATTTCTTTATTTAATAATTCAAAATTTGGTAAACTATTTTCTACAATAAAAAAACGGGCCTTATGATAGCGAGGTTCTTTGCGAATATTGACCAAGCTTAATTTTAAATTAGGATTAATAGATAATCCCCATGTTAGATGGATCATTCCTCTAGGATGCAAATTAAAACGAAGATAATCGAAGTTGGCACTTCCTAAAAATATATTTTTTTCTTCAGCAGGAATTATTGTTTGCAATGGAGTATATCGACAATATTCAATTGCATAATTTGGAATGAAGGCCATTTTTATCCAGGTTAATGAAAATGGTTTGTTTATCTGTGTGTAACGAAAAAAAGTATTAACAGCATTAATAATATATAGAGAGCAAAGAATAAAAGTAATTAAAATAATAAAGGCACTTTTATCTCTTTTATCTCTTTTGCTTTTACGGCTTTTACTGGGAAAGCTTAACATCATCAAAACAAATCGAAGGATATCTTCCTCCGTTTGGCCCCAAAGTTTTATGAACTTTATTTTCAACCATTGAAACATTTTTCATCAATTGATAAATATTTCCAGCTACCATTCCATTTTTAATTCTACCAATGATTTCTCCATTTTCAACGTAAAGACCTGCTGCAAGTCCAATTGAAAAATCTCCATTAAGTAGATTGCCACTGTGGGCGCCCAATGCTCCCAGCACGATAACCCCTTTTTTCATCTTCTTAATCATTTCAATAAAAGAATCATTTTCATTTCCAGGAAGAATTGTAAGATGATTTAATGTTGGTGATACTTTAATACTAACAGGTTCATCACCGCCCATTGCTGATTCTTTATATCCATGACCAGTTGGCGTTGCTTTTAATTTTTCGGCATATTCAAGATTATTATAAAAATTTTTAAATATCCCTTTATCAACTATAGTTAGTTTTGAAGTGGTAACTCCTTCATCATCAAAACTACGAGGGAGAATTTGATCAGACATATGAGGATCATCAATAATAGTTAATTTTTTACTAAAAATTTCTTCTCCCAGCTTATTTTCTAAAGGAGTTATTTTTTCATATAATGATTTGGCGTTTGCTCCAATAGTAAATCGCCACATCAATACATAGAGGACATCAGGAGTAAAAATGGTAGGATAATTTCCTGGAGTAACATTTACCTCGGGATAAGCTTTATAATAAAGATCGATCATTTTTTGGATCTTTTCCTTATTCATTGGTTTATAACTTCTGGCAAACGTAAGACTACGAACATGTGAATATCCATTTGGAAATAAAAGGTGAGGATAATTAAAATAATAAGAGGAATTACCTTTGTAATCTATTCCATTACTATTTAGTATTCGAATGCTATTACTTCCGTATGATCCCATGATGTTTAGAGTAGCAGCAACCGCTGCATTTGCATTTGAATTTAAATTTTCTTTTATGTAATTTGAAATTTGTTTATATTCTTCAGCTAAAGTTTCAAACTTAATATTTTCTATCGATTTGTCATAGATTTCAAAAGAATGAAGATTTTGGGAATTAAATGGAAAAGAAAATTTTGCCTTTATTTTACCCTTAATTGAAGTTAATGCATTTTCAATTAATTTAGTTCTATCTAAAAGATTTTTAGTATAGCTCATTCCTATGAATCCATCTTTGATTAATCGAAGAGCAACACCAGTTTGAATAGAATTTTTAATTTTATCTAATTTAAAATTTTCAAAACTCAAATCATTAGATGATGATGAATAAGAATATATTTCAACTTGATCGGCCCGTTGTTTTGCCATTTCTAATAATTTCTCCATATTACACACCTCCTACAAGTGCATCTGTTATGAGAATATGAGGTCCACCATGACATGATTTAATATTTAATTGTCCTTTTCCACATCCACCGCTTTCGCTTAATTTGAAGTCATTTCCAATGGCCGCTACATTTTTTAAAGTAATAAAAAGATCTCCCATTATGTTTACATCTCTTAACATTTTGCCAAGTTTTCCATCTTTAATTTCATAAGCATATTGAGCAGCAAATGAAAAATTATCTCCATTAGTTTGTCCGCCTTTTGCATCTATAACATATAGGCCATTATCTGCGGCCGCGAATAGATCGTCTAAGCTTTTATTTCCAGGTTTAATATAAATTGAACCCATACGTACGATTGGTTCAAATCTGTTATCTTCGGCCACGGCATGACCGCTGAGAGGACCATTAAAACTTTCAGCAGTTTTCATAGAATGAAGACGACCACTTAAAACTCCTTTTTCCATTAACATTACAGCTCTTACCGCGACTCCTTCGTCATCATATTTATAATGACCTAATTGCCCTATTGGAGTTGCATCATCAATAATGTTTAAAATGTCAGAGCCAAGTTGAGCTCCAATTTGCATTTTCTCTCTTAGAGAAGGCATATTTTCAACAATATCTGCTTCACTAAAGTGTCCAAATGCTTCATGAGTAAAAACTCCGGCCATGCTAGGATTTAATACAACATTATATATTCCTCCCTTAACAGGAGTGGCCGACAAAAGATCACTGGCAATTTTCGCCTTATCTAAAAAAACACTATCACGATTTTTTATTTTATTAAAACCATCACTTCCTCCAATACTAGCACGAACATTTTGAATTAATCCATTTTCACTTTTAGCAACTATTGTTCCACCTATTGTAGTAGTAATTAATGGTTGATGAATAAAACTACCATGTGAACTGATAAAATATTTATCTCGATAAACTTCGTTGTAAATCATGGTTGTGTTTATTATATTAGGGCATTGTAAAGCACTGGAGTTGTAGTGTTTAAGAAGATACAATTTTTCATCGATGGAAATTGTTCTTGGATCACCATCGAGAAATAAAGCAACATCATCGATTGTGGCAGAGGGAAGTTTTAATTTAACTTTTTCTTTTAACTCTCTGCCAAGTAAAATCGCACTTTCAGTAACAATTTTAATCGCTTTATCAAAATCATCTTTGCTAGTTATTGCAATAGTTGCAAATCCCCCATTTTTTAATACCCGAATTACATATCCATCTGTTTCATTTGAACCAATTTCTGTAAGTTCGTTTCCACTATATGTGATTTTTGTAGTATTCATTTTTTCATAGCGAATATCACAATAATCAGCATCGATTTTAGAAATAATTTGTTTCAGTTCTTGTTGCACATGCATGAATGCTCCTTACTCTTATTTCTTTTTTTTATATTCATTTATAATTATTAAATTAATATTATGGTAGCGATTATTTTTTATTTTGCTATTAAATAAAGATTTTTTTCTTGAAAAAATTAATTTTTTGATTCTTGGAAATCACATAGTTCCATAACAAACGCATTAGTTTTGTCGATATAATAAGAATTAATTTTTTTAATTATTTTAAAGTGGCAAGAATTATAAATTGAAATTGCAGGCAAATTATCTTCTCTAACTGTTAAATGAAATTTTCTTGCACCTAATTTTTTTGCCTCTATAATTGCGTGGCAAAAAAGTTTCTTACCATATCCTTTTTTTTGATGTTGTTTAGCAATTGCCAAGTCAACTAAATTACATGAGTCATTTGTTTCCATTATGTAACAATGAAAACCA
>JADGAM010000166.1:8823-9312 GCA_015232015.1 Oligoflexia bacterium
CTCTATTACATCGAGATAGTAATTATGATAATTCTCACGATCATATAATATATCCTTAAATATTTCTAAACTTGTACTTTCTTCTTCTCCATAAAGATCATTTTCTATGGAATGTAAAAGATTTTCATCCCCTCTTTGTCCTTTTCGAATAGTAAAATTGTTCATGCTAAAATTTCCCATGTTGTATTTTATTATAATAATATATTAACCATTTAGGGTTACTTAAGTGTTAATGCTTTTTATTTCAAGGAAGATATTTCAAGGAAGATATTTCTAAGGTATATAGCGAATTTCTTTTTTTATCAATCCATAAATTATTGGAATATATTATATTATGAGAATAGAATTATTATTATCGTAGTTGATCATACTTGCTGGAAGTAATTGCGCTAAATTGCTCAGGAGGCCTGAGAGGTATCTGTTAATTAATACGAGAATGCAGTAGGAAAAAAGAGTAAAAAAAAAGCCATCTATACAGATGGCTTTTTA
>JADGAM010000167.1 GCA_015232015.1 Oligoflexia bacterium
TGAAAGAAAAAAATTTTATGTTAAAAGCATGGGTCATGGTATTGAAAAAAGTGCTTATAGTACTCCGGTAGCGTATTTTAAAACAAAAGAAGAAGAAAAATTTTTAAGGGAAGAATTAGAAGGTATCTGTACATTTTTAAGTAATCTTGATCCTGTTTTATAAGCGCTTTTTGCACTATATCCTGCTTCAATTGCCGATCTAGTCGCATTTCCAGAGATTAAATAACTTTCTATAAATGTTTTTTGTTTTTGACTTAAATCAAATCCCATATCCAAAATCTCCTCTTGTTTGACATTAAATCTTTGTAAAAGATACAACTTTTGTCTTAAAAATGTCCATAAATGCTCAAAAATGTCCTCTATAATAACAGTGATAATCCCGACAATTTTACTCCTCTTTTTGTTTACAAAAAAAATTTGCCACTCTTCATCATCACCAATTAGAATATTTTTAAACACAAAATTTATGGAGTAATAATCTTGGAAATGCCAAAAACGCTTACTATCGCCACTCAAAAAGGCGGAGTAGGTAAAACCTTTCTTAATACTAATGTGGCCGCTATGCTAGCATCTAGATGCCTTAAAACACTTTTAATAGATGCTGACCCTGAATCATGTTCAACACACACCCTATTACCTGAAAATATTTCTACAACCGATCTAAAGACAATGTTAGAGGTCTTTCAGCATGACTTAGACTTTGCCGATGCGGCCATAGAAACAAGAATACCTAATCTATCTATAGTTCCATGTAAAGCAAAGGCCAGAAGAACAGAAAGATTTACCATTCATGAAAACCCCAAATTGCTAGTAAAGAAAAAATTAGAAAAAGCAAAACAAAAATTTGATGTGATAATTTTTGATCTCCCTCCTTCTTTCACTAATCTCATATCATCATTTTATCTTGCTTCTGAAATGATAATCCAACCATGTGAACCATCAATCTATGCTGAAGAGTCTATTGATCTCACTTTTGCAGACATAGCAGAAGAATGCGAAAGATATGAATGTAAACACCCTGATATTTACATTCTTCTTAATCTATATCGTGAATCCGAAAGGGCCAGTAGAGATACAAAAGAGAGTCTTGAAAAAAGATACAAAGAAAAACTGCTACCATTTCAAATCAATAAATCACAAGATGTTCTTAATCTAATCAATGCTGGACTAACAACTTTAGATGTAAAAACTTCCGCCAGTGAACCAATTAGCAGATTGGTCGATTTTATTTTTAATAAAAATATTATCCAATAAGGTTGTATATGAAACCATTAAAACGCAGAGGTATAAAAGAAATTAACAGAGAAGACGATGTAATAAAGGAAAATGTCTCACAAAAAATTGAACTCCCAAAAGTTCCAGAACAAATAGAGATAGAGGCCATTAAAGATAAAAAAGAAACTACAGATAAAATTTTTGAAAGCAGATTCGTTCCTAAAAAATTTGAATTATAAATCACCTTAAAAAATTACCCTTAACTCAAACATTCTCGATAATGCTCTGTAAGATTTTACTTGAAAGTATTCGTTAACTATGTTATTAACTAAGTTAACGGAGGCAATATTAATTTGTGGTCAAAGATATTTTTAAACAAATGGTCCTCAATCATTTAAAGCGCGGAAATTTTCTATTTCGTAAGCACGCACTTATTCGTATGCAAGAACGAGGAGTAACCAAGGATGATATTATCTCTGTAGGTCATAGTTGCCACTCAATTGAATGGCAAGATAAACATCAAAGTTATTTAGTTAACGGCGATGATAGCGATAGTCTTCCATTATCGATTGCTTGCATTTATGAAGATGGGACTATTATTGTCACCGTCTTTTAGGAAATTTTATGAAAAAAACTAAAAAACATTTTACTATCATTGAAAAATTTTGGGGTCTGGAATATATCACTATTGAAAATGTTCCGCTTAAAGAAAGCAGCTCCCATAATGATGTTTTAAATATTGATTTGGCCATAATTGAAAAGAAAGTGGCCACTTTAATTGTAGAAAACTATCATATTCCTATTAGAGGCAAAGAGGTTAAATTTTTAAGAAAAGTGGCCGGCCTTTCTATGAGCAAATTTGCAGTTTTTTTGGGTCTTTCTGCTCCAGCAATCAAAAAATGGGAGGATAGTCCTTATAAGAGAATTGGACGAATCAATGAAGTGGCAGTACGGGCCTTAGTTGGAGAACTTTTAGGAATTAACACCGACAAGAAACCATGGTTTTCTTATTTATACTCAGAAACACAAAAGGCAGAAAAGATAATCCTAAAAGCTTCATAAATCACCATTATAAAAAATTTGATTAGCACACTAATTTAGTGCACCAATAGACTGTAATTGAGCTCTAAAAACTCCTTTTCAGAACTATTTTCAAACGTAGCTAACAAATGTTTCAAAAAAACGATCATTTTATTGGCCTCTTTTCGTGTAGAAAAATACATTTTTACCTCTGTAAACATTTTTCAATTAAGTAATAGTTTTAAGGCTACACCTAAAAATATAGAAGTCACATTATCCTTGAATGCACACAGCAGTCTATGAATTTAACTTGCCAAAAAATCCATTATCATCGTTTAATTGACAATTAACGACTATAAATATTAAAAGGATATTAATAAAATGACCACTAAATCTAAAACAGGTTTCAATGCAGAATTAGACGTTAGTCCAGAGCTACAAGGGATTGTAGGAGTGGAGAAGATTTCACGTCCTGATATGACTAAAAAAGTTTGGGAATACATTAAAGCTCATGAACTACAAGATGCCAAAGACAAGAGAATAATTAAACCAGATGACAAATTAGCTAAAGTGCTAGGTGAAGCACCTATTAACATGATGAAAATGACTGGTTTATTAAGTAAGCATCTGAGTAACCCCAAGTAATTTTCACCCCACTCTCCAAATAAAATTTCAACAAAGAGAGTTTAATGCCTCTCAAAGAGAGATATTTGGTAGACAGAAAAAAGGCTCAGTAATCTGCGTTCTTTAATTAAGAATCAAAATAATAAAACATGCATATTTCGATAAAATTTAAACAAACTACTGTTGACATGGTTTTTTAGTAATAGTTATACTAAACTATATCAAACACCTGATTATCGTATAGTTAGCACTTATTCCAAAGAGGGGGATGCATGAGTACAAACATAGTTGATCAAGATATTGACGTTTTTTCAACAGAGGCCACCAATACAGCAATTAACATAAACGCCGTAATCAATCCTCCATGTGCTTTCGACAAAAACATCCACTATCTTCCTTCGGACTTAATTAAATTATTTGGAGCTGACAAAAACACTCTGCTGCGCAAAGAAAAAGCAAAAAAAATTCCAGGTGCAATACGTATAAAAAAAGGAGGAGTGGAATGTAGGGCATGGACAATAGATCAATTACCCCTGATTGGCGAAGAATTGGGATTTTTAAAAAAAATCGATTTCAACTATGTCATATCGGTATTCACATTAAAAGGTGGAACATTAAAAACCAGCTTAGCATTTCAATTAGCACGTTTAATAGCACTTCATAACATGAAAGTCCTGGTAATCGGTCTAGATGTCCAGGAAAGCATTACTGGTATCATCCAAGGAGTTCGTCATTTTAAAGAAAGCGATACATGGGATGAGGATTCTATAATAAATTCACCTAAAGGGCTCTATCATGCACTAGTTGAAAATACACCTCTAAGGGATGTAATCCAAAAAACAGATCTTCCGACACTTGATTACATTCCTGAGACACTAGAACTTTCTATTCTAGATCGATGGTTAAAATTACAACGCAATCAAGAAACTATAATAAAAAACAAAATAGTTAGTAAGTTAAAAAATGAATATAATTTTGTCATATTTGATTGTAATCCATCATGGGATACAATAGTGGATAATGCTTTAGAATCCTCCAACATACTCCTCTCTCCAATGACATGCTCTAGCGATACATATAGAGCAATGAAGACTTTTTCAAAATTAATCAGAGATTATACTAAAGAGACTAAAACTTTCAAGTTATTCAAAGTTATCCCAACGCGAAAAAAGAACACCAAGGTTAGCACAATAATCGAAGCAAAATTTAGAACTGAATATAGCGAATTTTGTACGAATACATCAATAAGAGACTCTGTGTTAGCAGAAGAATCAAATACGTTAGGTAAAAGTTTAATCGAACTATCATACAAACAAGGTCTCGCTCAGGACTATGTTGATTTTGCAAAAGAGTTTATTGATCAAATAAGTCTACTAGAGGTGGAGGTCCACAAATGCCAATAGACTATGATAAATTGCTCTCAGGTAAAGGGCCAGATAAGCGAGCAATAAATGAAACTTCTATAAATATAAAATTACAACAGACCACTTCCTTATCAGAAAAGAAGCGAATTTTAAGACAAGCGGCTATTGCTGCGACTACAAATGAAGAACAGGATTTCAATGCATCTACAGAGAACCAACCTTTTCCAAGCAAAGAAAAGACGGACAATGGACGGAAAATAGGCGGAAATTGGACGGATAAAAAGGCGGATAATGGACGGATAATGGACGGAAATTGGACGGACAGAAGCGATGCAAAAAACGAATTAGACGGAAATAAGACTGGTAATTGGACGGACGATAAGGCGGATAATGGACGGATAATGGACGGAAATTGGACGGATCTTTTAGCCGTAGCTGATCTTAGCGGATTACAATATAAAATAACATTACTTCTCTTTGAACTTATCCGTTCTTCAAGGCAAAAACACACAAACCCTATCTCTCTAAGTACAATAAGCGAAACTCTGTCTATATCAAAAAAATCAACAAAGGACGCAATTTACGAATTAAATAAGAAAAAAGTCATTCGTAGTTTCAAAACAAAAAAAGGCAGAGGCGGTTGGGCGCAATATGAGCTGGCAGACAACATATTTAACGAAATACTTCGGAGCAAAACAAACGAAGAATTGAAAGCATTGGACGGAAATTGGACGGATAATAGACGGATAATGGACGGAAATAAGACTGATAAATGGACGGATAAACGGACGGATAAACTCTCTAGTAGTAGTAATAATAGTATTATATTAAATAATACTATTACTACTGATTGCATATTGAACAGTGATGATGCTTGGTTAAATATTCAAACTCCTGATATTCTCCGAAATTTAGGTTTTGGCAAAAATGTTATAGATCAAGTTAAAGACCGCGCTTATTTCACTCCAGAAAAAATGCAGGAGTCATTAGATAATTTTGCACACGACATTTCAAACAATAAACTTCTAGAAAAAAAACCAGGCATTTCAGCAATCAGATACTTTATGGGAGCAGCAAAAAAAAGTCAGGTGTGGATATCAGAAGGTTTTAAATCACCAGAAGACGAAGCTTTTGATTATTTAATTAAGCAAAAGGAACAAATTTTTAATCAAAGGAAAGAGAAGGAAAAGCGAATAAAAGAAATGGAATTTGAAGTGTGGCTCTCAGAGCTTCCAGAAGATGTAAAGCGTTCATCAGTATTTTACATCAACGGAACTAAATATCTGGGAGACATACATTTAGCCAGATTGAAAGATCATTTTGAAAAAGAGATATGGCCTCAAAAATGGGAACAAACAAAGAAAACAATTCAGAATGTAGTTGATAGAGTAGATTTAAATGAAACAACACTAAATTAAAAACTCTCACTTGCTTGTAACAAGTGAGAGCCAATAACTGCTGTTACGCAATCACATGAAAAGAAAGCATAGCAGCGCAAACAAACTTTGTAAAGGAGGTTGCTATGCAATCAGATCAACAATTGTCCATTGTCGAGAATCACCACGCATTACAAGAACGTCAAATTTATTTTCCTGCGCTAGATGCGGAGAAAATTAAACTACTCAAAACTCAAATTATGCCGCCACATTCATCAGACGATGAACTTGCTCTATTCATGCATGTAATTCGCAGGACTAAACTAGATCCATTCTCAAGACAAATTTACGCAATTCGTAGAAATGGTGATAAAGTGAGTTTTGAAATTTCCATTGATGGTGCTAGGCTGATTGCAGAAAGAACGGGCCTGTATAAAGGCCAAAACGGGCCTTTCTGGTGTGACGATGATGGAATTTGGATTGATGTATGGTTAAAAAATAAACCTCCAGTGGCCGCCAAAATTGGCGTTATTAGAAGCGATTTTTCTGAACCTCTTTTTGCTACCGCGCTCTATAGGGAATATCGGCCAAATGGCAAACAGGGCTTTATGTGGGATAAGTTCCCTACGCTGATGACTGCGAAAGTCGCTGAAATGTTAGCTCTGCGCAGGGCATTTCCTTGTGAGCTTAGTGGAATCTATTCCCAGGAAGAGATGGCGCAGGCAACACCAGGAGTAACAAAAAAAATAATTTCAAATTCAGATGTGACTTTGGCAGATCAAATTATTGGTCAACTAAGAAGCATGACTAGCAATTTTTCTGATAAAGATCGACTAGATTGGATTTTAGAAATGCATAACATTCCATCATCGAGAGATTTGATGTCTGGAAAAATCAACAATGAAGAACAAGAACGTATTTTAGAAAAATTAAGAAATCAAGAATACGAGGAAAGCATTTGTGGATGAGTTGCCACACTCTCATTTTTTTTGAAAAATAATGTTCTATATAGAAACTAAAACTATAATTCGGCCTTTGTATATACAAATACATACTGAGCAATATTCTACAAATTACAACACTACAGAGAAAGTCTATTTGGATAACTAGATTAATTGATTCTGTAACCCTAATTTTTCTCCATTAAATCTACAGAGCATCCATAAAAAAATAATTAACAAAGAACCACCTGCAACCATACCAAAGTGTTTTATTAAAAAAATTTCTATATCAACGCAAGTAATGTTGTATTTAGGATTATACATAAATAAAATGCTATCAATAACACCTATCAAATTGTTAAAAGCATGACATAGAATTGGTACCGTAATACTTTTGTATTTAAAGTATAAAAAAGTCATTACTATGGAAAACACAAGAGATCCGAATAAATCATAATGAAAAATCATAAATAAAATTGAGGACAAAAAAATGGAGATAAATAAATTAAATTTTTTTGTCAGATATTTTAAAAAGTGATGCCTGAAAATTATTTCTTCGAATGGAGCAATTAAAACAGGAGAGATCAAATCAAGATGATATCCAAGATATTTGGACTTAATATTAAAATAGCTTACGACAGCTATGCTAAAGATAACAGAAAGGGTAGTAAGAGCAAGACCCTCCAATAAATCCAGAATTTTAAAATTAGTAAATGACAATTTCAAAACGTTGACTTGCTTAAATTTATATAAAATGGATAACCAAATAAGAAATACACAAAGTAAAATAATACTTAAATAATGGGAATGATAAAAAATTATTGAAGTTACCGCTGATAATATATTTAGTATTATTAAATAACTTATTTTAATTTTATCTAAAAATGAATCAAAAAACATTTTAACCTTAATAATATAAATTGCAAGACTAATAGCTTAGTCTTGCAACAGTTTATTTTAGCAATTAATGGTCTGGTGTAGGCGTAGGTTTTGGATCTGGTTTTTCTGGTTTCGGATCAGGTTTTGCAATTTTCTCCGCTACTCGTGTAATAATCTCATGGATCACTCCAACGATTACCTCTCTTATAATTGTTTCTCCTATTCCTTTATTGCTAAATTCAAGATTATAATTTTCAAAAAAGTTTTGAAAAATATAAGATTTACATGCATTTTCACTTTCAAATTGATTACAAATGTTTTCAACATTCTCGTCTGTTAAATAATCATTAAAATAGTCTTCGATAAAAAATTGTTGTTCAACAGTGAGGTGGTTGAATGCATCTGTAATTTTTTGATCAGAGCTGATACCATCGTTTGCAAAAGAAAAAGAAGACAAAAGAACACAGAGAAAAAATAGAAATTTTTTCATTTCAAAATCCTTATACAATACTGCTTTAAACCGCCAAAATAGCAGTGGTTAATAAAGGACTTGATTAACATTAAGAATTAAGGTAATTATGAGATTGCACGGCCTCAATTTGTTTTAA
The DNA here is from genome assembly GCA_015232015.1 of Oligoflexia bacterium. Taxonomy (GTDB): domain Bacteria; phylum Bdellovibrionota; class Bacteriovoracia; order Bacteriovoracales; family Bacteriovoracaceae; genus JADFZW01. The sequence goes on from JADGAM010000167.1 coordinate 8,028, forward strand.
TTCTCGTAGTTAAATCAAGTTGGGGTTTTTTTATTTTATAAATTAGAATAAATCATCCACCAACTTTACCGCCACCTTCCCCGCAATTGTTTTTATTTATCGAACCATCGCCAGTAGACATTGATTTATTTTGTTGTCCAACGGCACCACCACCACCACCGCCACTTTCAGCAAAGCAACTGAGTGAAAGTACAAATAAAACTAAAATCAAAAGATGCTTCATAACGAAACCTCATTCTAAATTAATTAAAAAATATTATGTAAAAACTATTAACTACAAAGAAAATAAAAAAACAAGAAAAAAATAAGTATAAAATTAAATTATATGTTTACTGTAATTTACAATTTATATATAAATTCTAAAATTAAAAAAGGGGTGTGTGTTACCGATCTTAAAGCGGAGAATATTATGTGGGATGAAACATTAAATCGCTTACAGGTAGTTGATACCTCCGATATTATTGAATATACCAACTCACGTTCTATCCAAGATACAATTAATTGCTATAAAAATGATTTAATGGATGCTTCTCCTCACTCAAAAAATAGATGGCTTCGAGATTATGTTAAAAATCCATCCATTAAAAAACAGATGCTAAATTTTCTATCTCAAATTTTTGATGAAGCAGAAAATAAACCTGATGAATTTGTAAAATTATGTGCAGAACATGAAGGTGAGCTAAAAGGTAGGGGCTGTTTTTGCAATGGTCTTAGAATGAATCCGTGGTTTCAAAGGTGTGAACAGGGTATAATTATAATGATAGAAACTTCTCCAAAGTGCGAAATGAGTAATTATCCTCAAAATTCTATTTCAAATTTTCTTTTTAACGTTTTTAATCCGCTAATTCTAGATCATACTACCCAATTTCATCGATGAAACATTGTACAGTGCTAGTGAAAAATCAATAAGTAATGGGAGAGAGCTATTGGGACATCTTACTTATCGTGCGAGATTTTTAGTGATGATACATATACTGACTATATAGCAAAATGAGTTTTGAATTATAAAACTCGTTTTTGATGTTTAATTCTATAAAGGAGAACTTAACTATGCAAAGTTTATTTTTACAAGGAATTATTTTGCTATTTGTGCTTTCGAATGCGTCCATTGCTTCAGAACAACAACCTTTACCTGCTCCACAAGCGAGCGGCAACTCCTGTGCTACTCTTGCTACTGGCACAGAACCAGCTATTTCTCCATTAAGCGAAAAAGAGAACAAGGTAATTTGCAATTCTATATTTAAGGATATAATCAGTGATCCAAAATCATCTATGGAAGAGA
>JADGAM010000168.1 GCA_015232015.1 Oligoflexia bacterium
CAAATTTTTAAGAGTAACATCGCCTTTTACTAAAGGGCGATCAGGGTTAAATTTACAATCGTATTCATAATCTTTTATTTCATCAAGTACTCGTATGTAAAAGAGAATAACAAAAATAGTGGCCATGGAAATTAAGTCATCTGTTCCCCACGACCAAGTGACATCACTAGGTGTATTAGTTAGCAAGCAAGCGGCATAAAATGCAAGAAATATAGCAACTGAATAAGCAAGATGGAGTCCGATGGCATATGTTTCTTTAGTAAATATTAAAAATTTTCTCATTCTAGTTTTCCCTTATCTCTTACAATTTCATTTAAGTATTTCGTATTCTGTATTTCGTATTCTTTTATAGTTATCCTTATCCATCATTTGTGAACCAATCAAAACGGTTCCAATAATTGTTTTATTTTCTTCATCAAAAAACGTAGTTGAAATACGTGCAATAAAGATTCCATTGATCTCTACTAAGCTTTCTTTCTTTATAATCATCGATAAGGATGCATTCCTTTCAATAGGTGAATTTATTTTTATATTGACTGAAAAAATATTCATAGGAACATCTAGTGGAATTTTAAGAGTAGTATGTGCCATTTGCATCATACACTGGCGAGCTAGTTCCAATAAATACGAAGGAGTATGCCAGTTGGGATGACCATCACTAAAGTACTGTTCTGGTGATAGTGGTAGTGCAGTGGCCATAACAGAATCTGCAGAAATAGAAATTATCTCACTAACTAATACGTTCTCCTCTCGTTTTTTATGAAGTAACTCTTTATTCGGTCGTATAACAGATTTCTCTGCAAACACTTTTATATCATTTGTATAGTCCTGGCATTTATTATAATCTTCATCTTTTTTAAATTTAGCTGTCAATAAACAGCACTTTTGTCCATCTTGAATTATCTCAACTTGCAAAGAAGAAGATACTTTAATTTCTGTAGTTAAATGCTTTTCTGCATATTTTTGAAATTTGATATCTATAAAAGACAAGTACAGGCCAGCTCCTTGCTTGTTATTAATATCGGTTACAAATAAGTAATGTTGTAAGGTTTGAATAGCTCCCTCTAATAGGAGAATTCCAGGTAGGTGATCAAGGGGATGATCAAAAAAATAAGGATGTGTATCATCAACTATTAGTCTGCTGTTACAAACAGCACTGTTGCAAACAGCACTGCTATTTATTATATCAGTTTTATCTAGCAAACAAAAATTGTCTATAAGAACATTTTTAAGAACATTTTTGCATTTTCTGTTAGAATTAATATTCTTACTATTGTTCTTAGCTTTATTTTTGTTTAAAGCGATAGCTATCGCTACTCGTGAGTTAAATAATGCTTCAACCGACTGAGCACAACTTTTATAAAATGTATCTATTGTTTCCAATGTGGATGTCTTGCAATTATTATTATTAGAAGAATTTGCAGAAGAAGAATTTTCAGAACAGTTTTCCAATACAAGATAAATATTATCCTCTATAAATTTGATGATATTATATTTTTTATGGTTATTTAAAGCGCAAAAAAGTGTCTCTATTCCAGACGCCTCTGCTAAAGAACCAAACAAAGAGGAAAAGTCTCTTCCATCAATAGTAAAAATATTCTTACCATATTCAATAAGAGAAAAATTATTAGCATCAATATTGTGTTTATTAATGATTGTATCAACAGTTATTGATGATGAATTATCATGAATGACATCATCAATGATAATATCAATGATCCAACCAAGAACATTTATTTGTTCCTTATCTACTAATTTTAATTTGTTGATCAAAGACTCTTTAGCAAAGGCCACACTAAAGACTCCTTCTCCATTAATAACTTCATTAATAACTTCATTACTTATACTTGTCACATAATTGCTTTTGCTTTGTTTTGTACGCAAAATTTCATCACAATTACTCTTAATATATGTTCCTGCACTAAGATATAGATATTCACATCTACTTTTAAACCATTCAGGTATAAGAATAAGTGCACTAGATACAATATTACTGCTTCCAGAAAATAATTGGTGAAAACCACGAATTTCATTGGCAGCAGCAGGAATGGCAGATGTCATTACAGGTAAACAAGATAAAAGAGTTTCCATGGAAAATGAATCATCATTTGCTTTTTGAGTGGAAGTTGTTTTTTGTAAGGAGTTTGATAAATCAGATATATTAGATATAAAAGATGAGCTGAGTTCGCGATTAATTCGCATTATAGTATTACCACCCATATTGGTACATAAAACACAAGCACCATTATCCGTACTACTTTTACTCAATATAGAGTTGCTTTCAACCATTCTTCCTATGGAATTGGCAAACAACTGTAGCATCGGATCTAAGCGTTTTGCTTGTGCGGGTCCCATTTTAACAAATTTTGCATTAAATTCCGGAAAATTTTTTATATAGTGACCGTAGCTGATCATCTCCTCTCTCATACTATTCTCACTATTCATGCTGCTTAATCCATCACGTTTTGGAAGAGGAGTAGGTGATATAGGTGATACAGGTGATACATATTCTTTTTTTTGAGCGATAATTTGCTTTATATCAGTGTTTGTTAGGCCACTATCATTAAAAAAATCACTGGCCACAATCGCAATTTTCTCCATACTTTTGTATGTTGTCATACTCTTGTGTATTTTTTTATTGCTAGCAAATCTTTTTGTTTCTTTTTCTTGCCACTCCTCCATAATTAAATGGCAGTTGGCCCCGCCAAATCCAAGGGAATTTACCCCTACTCTCATTGGTAAATCATTATTTGATTTGGAAACTTCAATATTTTTTGTTGGCAGATATAAAGAGGAATTAGCATTAGTAGCACTAAAATGATTGTGAGGAGAAAGCATATTGTGTGCAGGAATGATTCTATTTTTAAGCATTAAGGCGGCCTTAATAACAGAGGCAATTCCTGCAGATGCTAGAGTATGCCCAATTAGTCTTTTTACTGAGCCAATTGCAATTGAAGATTTAATAGCACCTGACCTTTTAAAAAAACTATCAAGGCAGCTAAGTTCAGTCGAATCACCTAAAGGAGTGGCGGTCCCATGTGCTTCTATATAGTCAATATTCTTTTTTTCACTATCATACGCTCTCTCATATGCTAATTGTGGTCCTCGCATACCTGGTGCAAATAATGATCTTTCTCCTCCATCGCAAGATAAACCTATGTTGGAGAGTATTGCCAGTGGAACACGTTTATTTAATAATGCATGTTCTTCTGTTTCAATAATAATTGCACCACAACCCTCTCCAGGAACAATTCCATCCGCCTTTTGGGAAAATGGTAAAATATTTCCAGTTGGTGATAATGCTTGAATTTTGGAAAAACCAACATAAAGAAAAGGAGGCAAAAATCCATTTAATCCTAAGACTATTGCGGTATCGACTCTTCTACATTGGATAAGATCAATGGCATTAGCGATAGCATATAGAGAAGAAGCACAGGCAGTATCAACTGCGATGGCGGGGCCAGTAATTTTTAACAATTTTTTGAAATATTCAATTTGCTCAGTTGGATCATAAAATGAAAATGATTTTTGGATAAACGCTTTCTTCAAATTTGCATTGATATAATCTGCATTAAAATAGCTAGCATCAGTCCATGAAGTTCCCAATATCAAAGCACAGTTATTTGTACTAAGTTTTGTATCAGCAAGAAGACAATTTAATACATGAGTTCCATAGTTGATTTGTCGATTAGGGTTATTGGTCTTCTTGGTAGTAGTGCTGGAAATTTCCGCAATAGCTGGCATAAAAAATCCCTCATCTAGATAACTCTTACCAATACCAATACCAAAATGTCCTTCTGTTTGAGGAGCATAAAATGATTCTTTGGATAACCCCCAATGTTCACTTATGCTTTCTTTGGGAGCAACTTTTTCCATTAAGATATTATTCCAATATTCCTTTGTGTTTTTTGCCCCCGGAAATACAGAGGCCGCAGCAGAAAGGACAATTCTTCTTTTCACAAAATATCATTCCTTTCTTTTATATTATTGATGTTCATAGAGTTCACAGAATTCACAGAGTTCATCATTTTTAAAGTAAAACTCAAAGTAGATGGAGGTGAATATAAAACAGTGGTTGGCATTTGCTTGTCTAAGGATAACTCCTCTAAAAATCGCTCAATACCCTCACTGTCGCTAATAGTTCCCAGTCCCATTAAGTTCATTTTATCGCTAATATTTTTACCCAAACCGCTTTCACCCCAGACCGACCATAACATTGAACATACTGGATAACTAACCTGCTTGCGCCAATATGAACTCCACTCATTGAGTAAGTCGTTTGCGCAAGAGTAGTCTATTTGTCCCGGAACTCCCGCAATACTAGAAAGTGAACTCATCATCACAGCAAAGGATAGTGGTTCTAAATGTAACTCCTCATATATAACTGGAAGAGAAATGATTTTTGTGTAAACAACATTTCTAAAATCGTCTAAGGGTTTTTGAATAAGTAACGAATCATCTATAATACCAGCGCCATGAATAAAGGCATTCACATTGCCAAGTTCGCTTTTAATTATTTTTAAAACATTCCTAACTGAGTCTGGATCACACATGTCTGCTTGAAAGTAATAAAACTCACCACCATTTTTTTTAATTTCAGATTTCATTTCCCATATGGACTCAGCACCGCTCTTATCTGAATTATCTGAATGAAAAAGACTACTTTTACCTATGGCGGCCACTCGAAGACCAGGAACAATCTTCGCTAATGCCAAACATATCTTGGCGGTAATCCCTTTGGCCCCACCTGTAGCAACTAAAAGAGCGTTGGCCGGTAATTTTATATCTTTATTTTTTTGCAACCTTTGTTTACTAGTAAGAAGAGTTCTAAAAAACAATTCATTTTGTGATAAAACTATTCCATGATGATTTTTATTCATTTCTATATTTAATAAAATATTTTTTATATCTTGTTCTTTAGGACTTTTTGTCCCCTCTATACCTAGAGAACTCACATCTAATGATGCCCACTCTCTTCCAATAGATGCAAGTGCACCTCTCATTGCTCCAAAGAATGGGTTATTATTCGTGCCCATATCAACAATAGAGCAAAAATGAGTATTGATGGTTGATATGGCAGAAAGTTTAAGTGCCTTTGTAAATACAAAGAGCGCCTCAATTGTTTTTCTTAAATTTATTTGCCAAAAATCTTGCTTTGACAGCACTGATTCATGTTCATAATTTGCTACCAAAAATATTATCAAGCGACCATCTAGAGTAGAAAATTTTTGTTGGAGCAATGAACTTAGTTTATCTATATCCTCTAATTGAACTACATTATCGCTGCAATTGTCATCATGCTGCTCAAATTTCAAACAATCATTATCCACTGTAATGGTTTCCAAATGTATATTACATGCATTTATTCCTCTTACAAAGCTATCCATTAATTCATTTTGTGAGGAAATTAAGAGAATACTTTTTGGTAATTTTGTTATTGTCTCTTGATTACTAGTTTTTGAAATATACTTCTGATACTCAACTACATACCTGTGAGTAAAATCTGTAGTGGTATCATGATTTATCGTTTCACCATTTATTTGAACAACTTTTTGCTTATATTGGTTTTTACTATTATTACCATTATTACTATAATTACTATTAGATGTGGCCAAATCTACTTTGTTTTTTAGATTATCATTAATTATAAACAACATATCGTTTATACATTTTGCAGAAAAAAGTTGATCTTTAATGCAATTTAAGTCTGGGTATTGTTGAAGAAACATTGCTAATATTTCTATTGTAGAAATAGAATCTAGACCAAATTGTTCGAAACGTTGTTGGGGTTCTATAACCTCCAAAGCGTATCCTGTGTGCTTGCTAATGGTTTGACAAATCCAATCTTTTATCTCGATTGTTTTGGGTAAAAACTCTTCAGTATCTAGAGAAGTCACCCTAATGCTGGTATCCTCTAAGGACATAGGTGAAATTGTATTTGTGGTACCAATATTCTCCCCCCTCTCAATGGATTTTTCCACACTAGAGCTTAGTGAAGCAGAATTTGCTAATAAAAATATTTTTTCCTGAGTAGAAAAATATGCCTTCATTACTTCTTCAGTTGTACTTAAATATTTTTGAACGGCCACGGTCGCTTTGTCGGAATCACAATCCTTTATTAGGTCAAGAGTAACTTTTTCTGTCATTTCTAAGTATGTTTTGATGGTCTTTGTGTTGCTTTCAAGTATCAAATTTGTTTCTTGCAAATTTATCTTATCAATGGATGCGGATGCCACTTCTCTCTTATCATTATCCTTTGTATCCTTTATTCTTTTTTGCTGAGGATTTTGCTGAGGATAATGAAAACACTCATGCAATTTTTTAATCACAGTAGAAAGTTGATCTTTAGGTAAATCTAAAGTGATTATTTCTATTTCATTTTCCTTTCCTACTAATATTTTTCGTACTAATTGAGAAAGCACTTTCCCTGGCCCAACTTCTATAAAAGTCCTTACCCCAGATTCATATAACTTAGTAATGATCTTATCCCATTTAATAGGAGAACAAATTTGTGAGCTAAGCAAATCAACAACTTTATTTTTATCAGCTACATAAGGTTGCAAAGAGGCATTTGCAATTACTTCTGAATCTAATGCATTTAAGATTTCTTCATTGCCTAAATTTTGTTGTAGAAAATGCTTCCACTTTTCTTGAGCTGGTAGCATGTAGTTAGTATGAAAAGCGCAAGATGTTTTTAATCTAACTGCTATAATTTTTTCTTTTTCACACAACTTAGAAAGTACCGCTAAATCGGCATTACTTCCTCCAATAACAATTTGCGAAGGAGAATTAACATTAGCAATCTGCAAAGGTCTCTTTGATAAACCAATAATCCTTTCAACAATATCAATGCTAGCTTCAATGGCCATTAAACCACCTGAGCATATTTCTCCCGCCTCTGCTAACAATTCTCCACGCTTTCTACTTAATAATGCAAGTTTATTTACATCAAAATAGTTTGCCGCAAATAGTGCCACCAGTTCTCCATAGCTATGTCCAACAAAATAGTTGGCATTAATACCCCATTGTTTGAGAGTTGTAACCAGTGCTGCTTCAACTAAACCTAGTGCTGGTTGTGCATTTTTAGTGCTATCTAAATCTTCCTCTGAGTACTTAAAATAATCTTTGAAGGAATTAAAATTCGCCGCATATTCTGGAGATAAATTAATCCACTCTCTCAACATTCCCACTTTTTGACTACCTTGCCCTGGAAACAGGAATGCTATAGCTGAAAGACGATTGGAGGAAACCGTTTCTAAATTTACAGATCCTTTAATTTTAATCATTTTTTTTATGTCTTCCTTCTTAAATTTTCGAGTGGAAGTCTTGGGCAACTCTTCTTTCACAATTGTAAATTGCGAAACCATTTTATAACTTGGCAATCCAGTAGATAGAATATTAATTTCATTTCTTATTAGATTTTCTATATTGGAACTAATAGAAGAATTAATGGAAGAATTAATAGAAGAATTCTTTTTTATTAAGAAATTACAGTAATCAAAATCTGGATAAATAACAGCATGTGCTTGCTCTATATCGCTATCGTTATTTAAGGAATTAACAACGCAAAATTCTTTAAATAATTTTGAGCTAGAGTAATGTTCTTCAAGTTCTTCAGGATATACATTTTTTCCTGAAGGTAATACAATAACATCTTTTTTACGACCAGAAATAAATAGAAAGCCATCTGAATCCAAATACCCAATATCTCCTGTATTAAAAAAACCTTCTGAATCGAAATTACTACGATCTATTTCTTCTCCTCCATTAATTGAGTGAATTGAGTAACCAGAAAAAACATTGGGCCCTCGTAACCAAATTTCCCCGTTACCTTCTTGATTTTGGTTGAGTATTTTTATTTCAGCTCCGCTCACAACCTTTCCTACCGAACCAATTCTTTTTTCGTTAATAGTATTAGCGGCCACAACTCCTGTTGTTTCTGTTAGGCCATAACCTTCATGTACGTTAAATCCAAGTTTTTCAAAAAATTCTATTTGCCCTTTATTGGCCTTGGCCCCGCCAACCACTATCGTTTGTAAATGTCTCCCCATCTTTTTTCTTACAAACATGGCAAAAATAATATTAAGGGGATTTAATCTTGATAATGATAATCTAGATTTCTTAGTCTTTTTTATAAAATTTCTAAAAATTTTCTGCTTTAGAGTTGACCCATTCGAGATTTCCCTAAATATAGCGGAGTAAATTGCATTTATAATAGCAGGCACCACCACCATATGCGTGATTTGAGCATTTTTTAAAGCTTTTGCGATACTAGTTGAACTTATTTCTCTTAAAAAATTTAATTGATAAGCGCACTTCATGGGATATAATAGACAAGTAGTTATACCAAAAATATGGTAGTAAGGGAGGATTACCAATATGTTTTTGCGAAATTTATCACCTAATCTCTGATTAAAATCCATGGCCACACTTAGATTCAACCATGATAAGAAAATTGATTTTTGTTTACCTGACGTTCCTGAACTAAATATACATAGAGATTTTTTATTTACATCCGTTTTTCTCTCGTAGATCTTTTTAATTATATTAGAATTAGCAGTGCCTTTAGAATCTTTAGAATCTACCGAATCTACCGAACGAAAGGTAACAACATTAATTGCATCTGCAAATTCGCTAAAACTGTCACACTTTTCATAAACTTCTCTTGAAACAAACGCTCCTTTACAATTTGCTGTTCGCATGAGCAATTTTATATTATCTGCAGGCAGATTGTGATCTATGAGTACAGCAACATTTCCACTTAAGACGATACAGTAGAAAGATAAAACCCACTCGTAACAATTGGCACCTATAATTGCAATTTGTTGTCCCTCTTCGTATAACAAATTCAACTGTGGATTTGTAAAATGTTCATATGATAACAATATATCATTATAAACATGCTTATATTTTTTCTTATAGGATTTTGGTGATTCATTAACGATGCTATTGACGGCGTTTGCGCCGAAACTGCTTTCACTTTCATAAAAAAAGGCCCATCTTTCACGAAATTTTGGTGAATTGAAACTTTCTACTAAATTTATGAGAGGAAGAACATCTATCATTTCGGTAAAACTCCTAGCACCAATCTCTGAGAGATTCTACATTAAGAAGGTCGTCTTTATAACACTTAATTGATATATGAATCAACCCTAATAAGTATAATTCTATATTAATTACATGCAATCTATCAGCTTATAATTTATAATTATGGAATTTAAACGAGCAATTGATCTATTTAGTTATTGTAACTACTCACTCCCTATTTAATTTTTTCATTAAGTCTTCAGCGATCAGTCTGCAACCA
>JADGAM010000169.1 GCA_015232015.1 Oligoflexia bacterium
AAAAATAAGTTTACTACTCAGTTGATTATCTTTTATTGGAAGTAAGATATCTCACATTATTTATTGTATATGACTGTTTGTTAGCTAAAATGATGATGTCATCATCTTCAATTTTTTGTTTTATTGGCATGGAGAAAAGCGCATCGGGGTTAATGCTTTCAACATTGGCGGTTTCTCCTTCAGTTGTTTGATGGATTGATTTGAGGAAGGGAAGTAGTAGCATACGTTCAAAGGTTTTATAGTTTGGAAGATGATAGGTGGAGTTTCTACCTGCAACACCTACTGTAATTATCATATTTTTAGGTTCAAGAGTTGTTAGAAAGTAAAGATTATTTGCGGTTGCAGAGCCATGGTGATTACTTTTCATTACATCAACTTTACCAATAGAACGGGCCACTAAAGTTTCAAGATCAATAGCATCTCCTTTATTAGTGCCAGTTAAATCTCCTCCAGTATAATATTTAAATTGCCCATACGATATAACCATTGCAAGTGATAAGGCGTTAGGATCTATATTGGAATGAGGTGGTTCATTGGTCAATAATTTTTCATTGTCATAAGCAGTGTGAGTATTAATACTTACAACATTAAAAGAAACTGTACTGCCATCACTTTTTATAAGTTTTTTTCCAAGGGAAGCAATTTTTCTTGGAGCGGAATCGTTTGCTAATTGGAGGTAATTTTCTGCAATTGGACCTTTTGATGAAAATGCGCGATCCCCATTGTCGTAAATAGTATGGTTAACGGTGATTGAATCTAGAACATCAATTAACCCCCCGAAGTGATCGATATGAGGATGAGTTAATATAACATAATCCACTGCGCTTGATTTATAGCATTTTTTAAGAGTGGGAATTACATCTTCTGTCCCTTTACCTAGGTCTCCACCATCAATTAAAATGGTAGTTCCTTTTGGGGTGCGAATAAAAGTTGAGTCACCTTGTCCAACATTGATCACATGAATTAAGAGCTGATTTTGCCAACTACTACCAGTGGGACAATGGTGTTGATAGGCCAGCAGGGAAGAAGGTGTTAGAGATAAAATTAATGAGAGTGTAAATGAAAAGGTAATAAAAAATATAGCAGTAAGGTATGGTTGAAGTTTAGGAAGCTTATGAAGCTTATGAAATTTATATTGAAGTCTATAAAGTTGGTAATAGCGATCTTGAGAAGAAGATTTACGATCTTTCACAGGTACTCCAAGTGTAAAAATTTTTATTTTTGCAATTGTTGGCATCACTTAAGTTGCCACTCAAATCATAATATGCGAAAAATAACAATAAATAAATAAATAAAGTTATAGAGGTATATTTAGAATAAATAGATTTTACCTATTTTATTTTATTCTATCTTGTTTTATTCTATTTTATCTAGAGAAGATTCTTAAAGCTGTGTCTTAAAGCTTTGTAAAGAAGAATAAAATTATAATTTATAATTTCTGTTGAAAGTGGGAGTTGGGATTTATTTATGCAAAATGTGGCATTAAATTTCAAATATTGGGCAAATAAAAACCCTAACAAGATAGCTGTTATCCATCCTGGAGCAGTGCTGGCGCATGGGAATTTAAAGCAAATTACCTATGGAGAGTTGGATTACAAATCAGATAGATTAAAGTGTATTCTTAAGAGAGATTTTTCTATTGCAAAGGGGGCCAAGGTTTTATTGTTCTTAAGACCGTCAATTAACTTTACAATCGTTATGTTTGCTCTCTTTAAAATGGGTGCTGTACCAATTTTAATCGATCCGGGAATGGGTCGCAAAAATTTTTTAAAGGCCATCAAAGAAGTATCTCCTGAATTATTAATTTCTGAACCAAAAGGCCATATTGTAAGACTCTTTTTTAAAGATGCTTTTCAAGGTATTAAACATTTCATTACTACCAAAAGTGCTGTTCTTCCTTCTCTTATTGCTCGCTATTGGGGCCAGGCGCATTGTTTAGAAGATATGCTTAGACTTGATAAAGATACAGCTATAAATAATGATAATAATAATAATGATAATGATAGTATTATTGAAAATATGGCAGATGATGACTTGGGAGCAATCTTATTTACCTCTGGAGGAACAGGCCCTGCCAAGGGTGTGAATTATACTCACAAAATTTTTAATACCCAAATAAAAATGTTAAGAGAGATTTATGGGCTTAATGAAAATGATATAGATCTTCCAGGATTCCCTTTCTTTGCCTTATTTACTCTTAATATGGGATTAACTATATGTTTTCCACAAATGGATGCAACTAAACCTGCTAAGGCCAATCCTAAAAAAATTATAAAAAATATCTTAGATTACAAAGTTACCTTTGCAGCTGGTTCTCCCTCTATATGGGAGAGAGTTGCAGACTATGCTACTAAAAATAAAATAACTTTGCCTACAATAAAATACTTATTGATGTTTGGAGCTCCTGTGAAGGTAAGTATTCATGAAAAATATTTGAAAATTTTAACTCATAAAATGGCCAATACATTTACCCCTTATGGTGCTACTGAATCTTTGCCATTAACCAATGTAACTGGAGGTGAGGTTTTAAATTTTAAGGGACAAGGAATGTTTTTAGGTAAGGCGGTTAAAGATATAAAAATTAAAATTATTGAAATAAGAGATGTCGCTATTCCTGATTTTAAAGAAGTAAAAATATTAGGCCATGGGGAAATAGGAGAGATTGTTGTTAGTGGCCCAATTGTGACGGAAAGTTATTATAATAAAGAAGATAAGACAAGACTTGCAAAGATTGTAGAGATTATAGAGGGAAAGGAAAAAGAAAAGGAAAAAGAAAAGGAAAAAGAAAAGGAAAAAGAAAAAGAAAAAATTATTTGGCATAGGATGGGTGATGTTGGTTACTTAGATAAGGATGGAAATTTGTGGTTTTGTGGAAGAAAAGACCATATCGTTTGGAGTGAAGGTAAGGCCAATTATTCAATTCCTTGTGAGGCCATATTTAATAGGCATCATCAGATAAAACGATCAGCAATAATAAAATATAGGTGCAAGTCATCTGGAAAAATAATACCTGCTATTGCAATTGAAAGACATGACAAAAAAACCCATATGTTTAAAAAAAATAAAATGCATTTTGAGGGGGAATTAAAAAATTTAGCTGCACAATTTGAAATTACAAAAGGAATATCTACTTTTTTTTATTTTAAAAATTTTCCAGTTGATATTCGTCATAATATTAAAATTGATCGTCAAAAATTAGCAGAACTAGTTGAGCGTAGGGGAGATTGAGGGGGAGTAGTAGATGATAATTAATAATAGTACAAAAATTCTTGTTACGGGTGGAGGTGGATTTTTAGGAAGTGCAATTATTTCCATGTTGTTAAAAGAGAGCAGCGAGTATGAAATTTTTAGTATATCTAGGAATTACTATAACCACCTCGAAAGTTTAAATGTGAGACAAATTGGAGGAGATATTAGTAATCTTAATTTTTTAAGAGAGATTTTTAAAAAATACTCTTTTGATGTAGTCTTTCATACCGCTGCTTATGCCTCTATGTGGGGACCATGGAAAAAATTTGAAAAGAATAATATAGTGGCCACTAAAAATATTATTCAAGTGATGAAAGAATTTAATATAAAAAAATTAATTTATACAAGTTCTCCTAGTGTTGTTTTTGGTTCTAGTGACTTAAAAAATGTTGATGAAGAAACTCCCTATCCACACAAACACTATTCGTATTACGCAAAATCAAAGGCAGAAGCAGAAAGATTAGTTATGGCCGCCAATGATGGAATAAATTTATTAACTGTTTCTTTAAGGCCGCACCTCATTTGGGGGCCTGCTGATCAACATCTGATTCCGAGAGTTTTAAAATTGGCACGTAAAAGAAAACTTAAAATAGTAGGTACGGGAAAAAATTTAGTAGATATTACATATATTGAAAATGCCGCCCATGCACATCTTTTGGCCTACAAATCATTAAATCCATCTTCACCTATCTTAGGATGTACTTACTTTATTGCCGATGAAAAACCAGTAGTATTGTGGGATTTTATTAACAAAATTTTAGCAATTAATAATATCTCTCAAGTTAAATCGAAAGTATCATTTAAATTTGCATATATTGCTGGCTGGATTGCGGAAAATATTCATAAATATTTATTTAATACTGTTTTAAGAATTGATAGTGAACCGCCTATGACTAGATTTACGGCCATGCAACTAGCAAAGTCTCACTACTTTAATCATGAGCGTGCACATACTGACTTTGGTTATGCACCTATTGTTAGTTTAGAAGATGGCCTGAAACAGATGAATATAAATATGAATTGAATATGATATAAATATGAATTGAATATGAATTGAATATGAATATGAACATCAACATGAGATAAAATTAATGAAAGCATTCACAAAACTTGGTAAAGTAGAAATAATATTAGTGATTTTATTTTTACTTAATTTATTAATTCCAACGTCATTTCCTTTTATTTTTAACGGCATTCCATTAAACAAAAAACCTGAAGCAGCAGTTTTTATTTTTTTTAGTGGTTTCTTTTTATTGTATCTCTTCAATAGATATATAGGTTATGTTTTTAAATTTGATAACACAAAAGGAGAGAATGAAGAAAAAGAAAAAAAAGAAAAAAAAGTTATCAAATATTTAACTTATATTTTTTTAGTGCAAATTATATTAGGAGTAATTCTTTTAATCTTTAAAATTGCAAACCCAATAAGTAATAATTTTAAAGCATGTTTTATATTACCAGAGGTAACGGCCAGGAGTCACCACCATGGGCTTCATCATTCACACCCAATTCCATATAAGGCAAATTGTGTATTCTCTACCGAACTACCTAGGCAACCTGGAGATTTTAGTAGATATGAAGAAGATATCTCCTTCGGTCCAAGTAAATCGTGGCGATTAGGAATATTAAATGATCTTATTTTTTGTATTTATGGAATCAAAGAAAATGAGCTGCCTGCACATAATCAAGTACTTTTTAGAAAAAACAATTCAAACCCCTTTAATGCTGATTTTGCATTATCCGATCAACTTAAAAATAGATTGATTAATGAATCTAAAATAGAAAAAACTGCATCTGCAGAAAAAACTGCAGGAGGAGAAACTGGAGCGTCAGAAACAATATACTTTAGAATAAAATATATTGGTCAAGTTCAAATTGCCTCTATGCTAGGAGCTTTTACTACAACTCCAAAAATATTAGATTTTGAGGCCAGTACTAAAAAATTAGATAATATTTTGTTTCATTATCAAAATTATACCTGTGGCAAGATAGACGAGAAAGAGTGTTTGAAAAAAATGTCTATGACTTCACTTACACAAAAAGATACTTTGTTTGAAGTCTCTTATAGTTTTGATAGTACCAGTAATAAGGCCAATAGAATTTATAAATATCTTACTACTAGAGAGGTATATTCAGCAACTAATCCAAAATTAGTTTTAGCATTAAGAATTGTTGAAAAAATATTTTTTGCTTTTTATGGCCTTTATCTTGGATATATACTTTTAAGTTTTACAATAAATATTGCTAGCAATGTTTTTAGAAAAATAAAACCAATATTGAAAATAAAATCAACTATTACTGTGGTAAAAATTATTTTTATTACATCTTTTTTAATTGCCGCCTATTTTTATAAGATTGATTCAAGAGTATTACATCCCTTGTTTAATTTTCTTTATTATAAAAGTATATGCTTAATAATTTTATCCCTTACCCCACTGTTATTTGCGAGTGTAAGAGGGGTGATTTTTGATTTATTTAAAAAGTATACCTCTTCCCTAATATTTGTACCTTCAATTGTTTTGTTACTTTTTTATTTGTCGGTGGCCAATAAGATAATGCCAAGATTTGATCAAGTATATTTGCTAAATCCCGGAGACGATGCTCAAACCTATGCTAGTTGGGGAAAATTGTTTTTAGAGATACTCTCCCCTTGTGTTTTTTATGGCATGGCCTTCACAAAACCATTTTTTATTTATTTCAGAGGGGCATCTTACTTTATATTTGGTGATGGAGATTTTTATTTTCAAATTTTCATGATGATGATGGCCTTTCTACCAATATGTGTGCTTCCGCAACTTATAGCAGTTATAACTTCAGTCATACTGCCAAAACAATCAGAACAAATTAGGATCAACTCTATCTCTAACTTGAACTCTAACTTTAACCTCTTTCAAACCCAAACTATAGTAACTTCCCTTACTATAATTATTGCATCAATGTGTTTTTTAATTCCTTATCTTACCTATAGTTTTACTTGGATTATGTTTTTATTTTCAGAAGGCATTGCTTGGATTTGTGCTATATATGCTCTAGTAATGTTACTGCCACTATCCGCATACCATCATTTAGATCATATATATAAAAATCACTCTAAAATGATTTCATTAATACTGGGAATTATGTTTAGTTTAGTTTTTGTTTCTAGAACAAATACTTTTTCTCTCTTCCTTTTCTTTATAGGAATTTTTGTATTAATCTTTGATAGAAAATATATAATTAAAAATATTTTTTATTTCTTACTGCCTATTGTATTAAGTATAGTTATAATTTTCTTACACTCATTCTTAGATTTAAATATTTACAATTCTCTTAACAAATATATAAATCAGAATTCATCAGTGAGTACTGAACACTTTTCATTTTTATCAATTTTTCACTCTAATAATTCGTTTTTCCCTGATCTTCCCTCAAAGGTAATAACGATTTTATCAATAATTTATTTAATTTATTTATTTGTAATTTTTAGAATAAAGAAGCAGTTAAACAAAGGTTTAATTTTTAAATTTATTTTCTTAGCAATTACAAGTTATCTGGGCGGTTTCTTATTCCAAATAATGTTTTTAGATAATGCTTATTATCCTCGTACTATAATAACTTCATTTTACTTTTTAGGTTTTAGTTTGATTTTTATTTCTTTATGGAGTTTGAAAGAATTAAGGGCCTGTAAATAAATAAGTTATCCTTCCTCTTCCCTTAGGAACGAAAATTAATCTCGTAAGAAGAGAGGTAATCTTTTTATTTTATGCTCTAAAAGATCATCTCTCATATTTTGCTTAATTTCACTAATATCCAAAGAGTTTTTTTTAGGAAAAAATTTATTTTCATTATTTTCATTCGTGCAATTGCTCTCCTTGATTAACAAATTATAATAATCGTAGAGAATTAACAGTTGCTCTTCAAAGTTTATTTGATATGTTCGTTTTAATCTAGCATAAATAAAGTTTGAAAAAAGCATAAAGGAATCATAGGCCGAGGAGGTATTTTTTAATAAAAAGGAAAGTGATCTTCTCATTTTCCCTTGATTATAATAAATTTCAAAATATCGTGCGAATTTTTTTATTCTTTGTAAGTCTAAAAATGTGAGTTGAGAATTTTGTATAATCTCATATGGTGGAATAGAGTGAAATAAAAGTTTAAAATTAAAATTAAAATTAAAATTATCTTTATCTTTGCTTTCATAAGAACAGAGAGGAGCTCCTCTTAGTTGTTTCAAAAAACCTACTTGAATCTCCTGAGGATTTATTTTTATCATTTCATTAAAACCTCTTGCGAAACTTCTCTCTTCTTCTCCTGGTAATCCGACGATAAGGTCTAAATGTAATAATGCATTTGTGTTTTCTCTTAAAAATTTTAGGTTTTCTAATGCTTTTTCTATATTACAACTTCTATTGATATTTTGTAATGCCTCTTTATTTAGGGATTGAACCCCTATCTCCAGTTGTAAAACATTTTTGGGAAATTTAGTTAGGATCTCTCTTAAAGAGGTAGGAAAACGATCTGGTACTACTTCAAAGTGAATGAAAAAATTTTTCTTGGAGCTTTGCAATTCTCCTTCTTTAAGAGCTTTATCTAAAAAGAATTGTAAAATGATTTCACTATTTTTATAAATCAAGTTAAATGTACGATCAATAAATTTGAAAGTTCTTCCACCACGCTGCCACAATATCTCCATCTCTTGTAAGAATTTAGAGATTGAAAACTCACGTACACATTTGCTTATGGAAGATAAACAAAATGAACAAGTAAATGGACAACCTCTTGATGCTTCTACATAGAGAATTTTATGTGCAATATCTTCCTCTGAATATAAATGATAAGGCATTTTAATATTATCAAGATTAACAGTTTCTGCCACTATCACTTTAGGTATCACTTTAGGTAGAAATTTATTTTCTATGTTATTATTTAATAAATTAAGTAAAAGTTTATAAAATGATATTTCTCCTTCTCCCACAATTAGGTAATCGGCCAATTCCACTAATGGGTCTTCTTTAAAATCATAACTAACCTCAGGGCCACCTAATATCAAAATCATATGAGGTGCCACTTTCTTTAATATTTTTGCTACCTCTAAAAAAAGTTGGTAGTTCCAAATATAAACACTCATTGCTATAATTTTTGGATTCAATTCTAGAAGGGACTGGGCCATATCCATCGGCCCTTGAATAATATTAAATTCTAAAATTTCACACTCATCTTGCATTTCTTGCAGATTGGCCTTTAAATATCTTAACGCTAATGAGGTATGAGTATATCTTGCATTTATTGTTGTGAGTAAAATTGGACATTGTCGCATTTTTATTATTTTATTATTTTGCAAGCATCTCTTGAACTATTTGGTTGGCCAACTTACCATCGAAGCGACCTTTGATTTGAGGGGAGAGTTCCTTCATTACCATTCCTAAATTTGGTTTTTGAGGAGAGGAGGAAATAATGGTAGCAATGATTTTACGAACATCTTCTTCGCTTAATTCTTGAGGCATATACACCTTTAAAAATTCCACTTCACGATGAAGCTTTTCACGATTAGGATCATTTGCGGGAAATGCCTCAATAGAATCCTTAATCTTTTTACAATAGGCCACAATCACCTCTATTTCCGCTCTAGGTTTTGCAGCAGTTTTATTTTCAATTAGGGAACTTTTAAGCCCTCGTAGAGCGCTTAAGCGTTCTTTTTCTTGCGCTTTCATTGCTTCTTTGATGTCGTTGCTGATTTTTTCTAAAAAGTTTGTAGTATCCATAACTGGGGTCTCCTATCTATAGTAACAAGGTCTTACTCCTTAAGAGAAGTAAGGCCTCCATTTTCTAATTTTAATATTATATCTGCTTTTGCAGCTGTGGCCATACGATGTGTGACAATTATTGTGGTGATGTCACTATATTCTAAGTGGAATTGTTTCCAAAATAGATCTTCAGTAACAGCATCCATAGCGGCGGTCACATCATCCATTAGTAAGAGTTGCGGGCGCCTTATTAGAGTACGTGCAAGAGATAAACGTTGTTTTTGACCCCCAGAAAGAGAAAGACCTCTGGC
>JADGAM010000016.1 GCA_015232015.1 Oligoflexia bacterium
GTGGTTTTGAAAGGCATCTTAGAACAAAATCCTCTTGATAAAAATAATTTAAGAATTATACTTGCTGACAACTCTTCGGGAACTGACACTTGTAGTACAGCTAGTACTGACAAAAGTCTTTCTTCTGCAGCTTCTGCTACTACTACCAAATACGATGTAATGGCATCATTAAATTTTTCATTTATTAATAAACAATTACTTAATTTCTATAATGAGAAACGTTTTGATTTTTGTTTTACAGAAGATAAAACAATACTTCTAAGTTGTAATAGTGCTAAAGCTCAAAAAATTGCTGTAACAGAAGTTAAAATGATGACTGTTCCTCAAATAACTTGGGATACAAAAGAAAATAAACATAAATTAGAATTAAATTTTAAAATAATTTCTTCAGATGGAAAAGAAAAAGAATTTAAAATGGCAAGTTACTTTAGTCTTAGTGCTGGCACTAGTGCCAGTACTAGTGGTACTGAGGAAAACATACTTCAAAATATAGGAAAAAATATAATTAGATTTATTACCCTATTAAATCCTAAAATTGCAGATTATGTCACTGAAAAATCCACTGATAGTGTAAGCACAAGTTCATTTGATAATAAAATAGCAATTCCAGGAATAACTGTGGTAGAGGCACTAGATGCAGATAAGGCCGGCGATACAATAAATATCTTTGGCACTCTTAATTAGCCGCTTAGTAGTTCACTCGCTAAGTCCACTACTTTACTTCCTTGATTTGTTGCTGATGTGATGGAGGAGGGGAATTAAAAACGCATGTGAAGTACGTCCAAATACCTGCGCCGGCCAACGGAAAGGCCCCTAAAAAAATAAAAATTCCATCCCCTATAAGACGAATCCACTCTAAAAAATGAAATGTTCCAGTCATAGTAAATTTTAAACTGCGAGCATGCCAATAACCATTTTGTAAAACGTCTAGTAATTGTAGAACTCCTGCCGGAAATAAATCTAAAATAATCATTAGAAAAAGGCCTATATTTACACCCCAAAAACCTATACGGACAAATTGAACAGTTTTTTTCCATTGTTCTTTTGTTTGCAGGGCCCGTAAACAGAAAATATAAAGTGCTAATGCTAACATGCCAAAAACTCCAAACATCGCTCCATGAGCATGATTGGCCGTCAGAGTAGTTCCAATTTCATAGTAAGATACAATAGGTAAATTAATTAAAAAACCAAAAACCCCTGCTCCTACAAAATTCCACACTCCTACCGCCATTAAAAAGTAAATGGCCCATTGGTGTTTGGAGGCCAAATCATCTCTTTCAACATTTGCGGTTTTATTTTTCAAACGAATAAAATCCCATGCATCTAAAGTTAACAAGGTAAGCGGAACTACTTCTAAAGCAGAAAAGCAAGCAGAAAGACCAAGATTAACTGTTCCTTGTCCCGAAAAATACCAATGATGTCCAGTGCCGATTATTCCTCCGGCCATATAGATAATAGCATCTAGAAAAACTAAGCGAGTTGCTGTTTTGGAGGTTACCAAACCCATATGCCGAAACATAATGGCCACCACTACTGTTGCAAAAAGTTCAAAATATCCTTCCACCCAAAGATGGATAATCCAAAATCGCCAATTATCAATCACTGTAAAGTGAGTTCTGGGACCATAAAAAAAGGCAGGAATATAAAACAAAGGTATTGCCATGGAAGCATAAAGAAATAGTGCTGGTAATTCAAATTTCCCTTCCTTTTTAATCGCCGGTTTTAATGCCCGATACATGAGAAAAATCCACAGACTCATTCCTATCACTAACAAAATCTGCCACAATCTGCCTAGGTCTAAATATTCAGAGCCCTGATGGCCAAGCCAAAACCAGGCCTTTCCCAACATGTCTCTAAGGCCCAATGCCTCTCCTACTAGACTTCCTAAAACTACTACAATCAATGCCACAAAAAGAATATTAACTCCTACTTTTTGGCCTCTTATTTCTCCACTACCACCTACCCAATTAGATAAAAATAATCCACCAGCAATCCAAGCAGTAGCGATCCAAAAAATTGCTAATTGTAAATGCCAAGTTCGCAGCAGATTATAGGGGAAAATAGGAGTGATATTATAACCATAAAAGGCACCGCTCTCAATGCGATAGTGAGCAAGAGCACCTCCAAATAAAGATTGTAATACAAATAAAAGCCCAATGACTAAAAGATATTTACCTATGGCCCATTGATCAGGAGTTATTATTCCTGTAGGTAAAGGAATTTTTTCCTCCATTGGTAATTCGCTTTCATCACCACGCCAACCAAGAAAATGAAATTTCCCAAAAAGAAATAATACCAGCCCTATACCGCCTAACAGAGTAATAAGACTTAAAGCGCTCCATAGATATATG
Organism: Oligoflexia bacterium; assembly: GCA_015232015.1. Lineage (GTDB taxonomy): Bacteria > Bdellovibrionota > Bacteriovoracia > Bacteriovoracales > Bacteriovoracaceae > JADFZW01. Next base: position 2,352 of record JADGAM010000016.1, read on the forward strand.
GGAGCAGAAGGAACATTGCCCACCAAAAGCTCATATGGCCAGTTGTTAGTGTAACTATAATCTTTTCCTGGTCGTTTAGCTACCGTAACCCAAGTGGCCCAGGCCAAGAAGGAAGTTAGCGCTGTTAATTCTATTTTTCGCTTAATAAATTTCTCTGGTAGCCCTGGGGCCTTTTCTTTGAGGGTAAAATATTCATTCCAATGGTTAAGCATAAAATTATAGGCCGCCACTTCCCCTGCAGTAAATACCAAAGTGTTTGTGTTTGAATTATATCTATTTATTTTTAGGGTTTGAATTGTTTGATTATCAACTACCGCTTTTTCGTCATTGTTAATTTTGTCATAAGGAAGTGAATATTTATTTTTAGCAATGGTATCTTTTACTATGAGTGCTTCATTATGAAGATACTCGGCCGTATAATCCGGCCCTAAATAAGCACCATGTCCCCATAAAGTCCCATGTTCCATTAAACCATATTTTAAAAAGATCTCTTGCCCATATTCGATATCTTCTTTGGTAAAAAGTACCTTGCCTGAATCATCGCTCACGATTGCAGGGATAGGAGGAGCATCTCTGTAAGTTAGAAATGTCACAAATGCCAATATAGAAAAACCGATGATGAATACTATTAATGTCGAATAACGCCACCAAGGAGATAAGGAAGGCGATGGCGGCAAAGGGGAGGAAACAGATCGATGTTTAAAACTTTGTGTCTTCTCGATGCCCATTTACTTCTCCAGAACTCAAATAAAGAAATTAAAGTAAGATATATATTCTTTAATATCTAAAGTATTCCCACTAAAACTGTCATTCTCAAAATAAAGATAATTAGAGAAATCCAAATTGATAACAAAAGTTTATATTTTTGCTATTAATTTATTTTCATTTAGTATACTTGTTTACTAATAAAATTATGAAGGTATCAATAAGGTATCAATGAAGATAAAACGTATCTTTCAGTATTTTAAAAATGCTTTCAGTGATTGGAGTGAAGATAACTCTGCAATGCTTGCAGCGGCCTTATCCTTCTATACTTTTTTTTCTCTTACTCCTTTGCTTATTCTAATGACTAATATTGCAGGTATGGTTTTTGGACAAGATGCTGTCCAAAGTGCAATTATTGGAGAGATTTCTAGGTTGGTAGGAAATGAAGGCGGACAGGCGATCAAAGAGTTACTCTCTAAGAGTCAGCAATCCCGTAGTGGATTTGTTTCTACTGTTATAAGTAGTATTACTTTGGTGATAGGTGCAATTGCTGTTTTTGCTCAATTACAAACTGCTCTTAATATTATCTGGAAAGCTCCTCAACAAACAAAAAAAGGAATTTGGGGGTTTATTAGAAAATATTTTCTATCCTTTGGAATAGTAGTTAGCTCTGGTTTTCTATTGTTAGTTTCCTTAATAATTAGTGCTGGGCTTAGTGCTTTAAATAAATATTTTTCAGGTCTTATTCTGGGAATAGATCTTCTTTTAAAAATCTTAGGACATCTTTTATCCTTTATTATAATTACTATTCTTTTTGCTCTTATTTTTAAAATTCTTCCTAATATTAAAATAAAATGGAAAAGTATCTGGATGGGGGCCGCATTTACCTCTTTCCTATTTATTATTGGCCAAGTCTTCATCGGAATTTATCTTGGAAAAAGTAATTTGGGTGATAGTTATGGTGCTGCTACTTCTTTAGTTATTATCCTATTATGGATTTACTATTCATCGCAAATACTATTTTTCGGGGTAGAATTTACCAAGCAATTTGAAAGGAAGGTGAATAGAAAGTGAATGGTCCTGTCGTTTTAACAAATTCATTAAAGTTTTTTTATTTAGCTCCGATACGCTTTAAAATACCCAAAAAAGTAGTGGAAGTACCTCTATATGGACGTAGATAAAGATTGTGATACAGATGAACTATGCCAATTCTCAAGCAAGTTACGCCCAAAAATTCTATTGGCAAATTAAAATTAACACGAATTTTGAAATTTGGAAGATCTTTGATTATGAAAAAGTTAAAACGACAGAACCTCTAATGATCACTACTTCACTTCATTTCTATTTTGAATAAAATTTTAAAAAATATTTTTTAGAAATTATCTTCCAAATATCCTCGTCTTTTTTAGGATTTATTGAGTTGAAAATATATTTTTCCTTCATGGACTTGGCATTGCTTGAATCAATTGATTGTGTAGGAGAAGCAATTGATTGCGGAGGAGAAACAATGGATTGTGTAGAGGAATCAATTGTTTTTTTCTTGATACTATCGATACTACCTTCTTGAGATATTTTATTAAAAAGGGATCCAATATTGCCATTAGAAGAAGTGCTTCCTATAGTTTTAAAAACGCTTGACATATTAGCGCTATTTTCAGATATCTTTTCTTTATTGCTTTCCAAAACCCTATCTACCATCTCAGGAAGCTTCTTCTCTATGCTATAGGCTAATCCTTCAAGATTCTTATTCTTTTTCATGATCTCAGGTATTTCATCAAATGTTTCTTTTTGAATATCAAAAATATTTTGAAAATCAAAATTAGTGACCGGTAAATCTCCTTCAGACATTTTGTTCATACTCTTCATGAAAATCTCATACTTCTTTTGAAGTTTCTTACTAAATCCCAACTTTTCAAAACTCTCCATATCTCTCTTATCAAACTTCAAGCAATTGTTTTTTTCCAAACATGTACAGTTTATGTCCATATTTCCATTTTTCGAAACACAGACCTTATTTTCACTAATATTTGAAGCCTGTGAAGCAAGTAGAGGATTAAACATCTGATCTAATATGTAAGATTGGATATTTTTAAAAAAATTTAAGGCAAATTTTGATTTTTCCTCTGAATCATCCCATTTAACATCGTCAAGAGAACCATTATATTTCGAAGAAAACAATCGTTTAACATGTTCATCCAAATCTCTCAAACAAGACGCCTGGACCGCGGAATCTTTTTTGGCCTGACAACATTTTTTAATTTTTGCAATACTGTCAGAACGATTTTCTAAGCAGTTTTCAGGATATTGAGTTTCTTCCTGCCCTTTATCATCAGCACTATCAGGGATTTTTTTGAAACACTCTATTCTTTTATCTTCCTCTGCTATGCCCGTACAACAGAGCATGGCCATTTCTATGTTGTCGCTTTTTTTAAGGATATACTGGCATTTTTCTATGTCAGAGGCCTGGTTGGCGACTTCGCAGGATTTTTTTACCGATTCCCTTAGTGCCGGAAATTTGGCCGCTTCCTTTTCACAGCAATCTAATGCGGTATCTGTTCCTTTACAAATTTCAGAACTTTTTGTCACTGCTTCACATAAGGGGCGCAAATTTCCACTATCCTTAAAATGAGAACAACAACTATTAATATCTTTGCCTGCAATTTTCACCCCTACTGCACAAATAGTGCTTTTCACTCCCATAGTGAGACCCAAGCAACTTCCTTTCGTTAAATTACTATCAATGGTTTCAGTACAACATTTAAATTGATCTTCAACATTATTATTATTTATAATACAGGGAATAATTTTTGCATGTTCACCACATTTCTCAATATGTTTATCTGGTATCCCTAAGGCCCAACAGATCTGTTGAGGGGTCGTCATTCCTCTGAGTTTGGCCCTTAAATCCTTAATGGTCTCTAAATATCCTTTCATCTTCTTTAAAGAATTTAAAGATGAAACCGTCAATAGAGAGGTAGTGGTTGCTAAAAGCAACAAAACAACAGGGAAATAGTTTGTAGCGAAAACTTTATCTCCCAAAGTTTCGTTTTTCGCTTTCCAGTCTCTTTTTTTACCTCCCGTTATACTAGCTATTGTTTTAGCAATAACTGCCAGAATACTTGTGACAAGTTCGGCACCGGCAATGACTAAAAAGTGTTGAAAAGTGACCCCTTTATTTTTTTCCGCTATAGTAAACATAGATGCACCAAAAAAGAGTGTTTGCACTACCTTTAATACCATCCAAAAATATCTAAAAAATTTAGATACTAATAGCAAAAGACCATTTCCAGAACCTCTGACAAATTTTCCACACTTTTTAGACAATTCTGTAAGAAGATTATCGGAAGGAGATATTTCCAAGATATCTTTATCAAATGTACATTGACTTATAAAAGGTGAGGCTGCTCCTGCAGGTGTGGAATTTGCCAATAACATGGCCTGTACCGATGCCGCCATAAACAGAATTGATGAAAGTCCATAACCAGCTACAGTTATGCTTTCTTTTATCATAAAACCAAACAAAATTGATTGGAGAAGTCCAAGCGATAAATCCTCTACATTTTTCCTACTTTCTTCAGACGTGATATCTGCATTTTCTATTGTCGCTTGATCATTTGTTGTTTTTTTATCACCTATCTCCATATTGATTACAGGAATCTCGTAGCTATATCCAAGAATCTTGAAATATTTATAAACAACACCAATGATCCAAAATAAGAAAAAAAGCCAGCTCCCTGCAGTAGAGATACTATAGAAAAAATTACCTGCTTTGTAGGTGTTTTGAAGAGTTGGTTGGGCCTGCAAAGTACACAAATGTCTCTCTTCCATTTCTAACTTGTAATAATCATAGAGAAATAAAAGTATATCTGCGCTCATCTTTGATGTTTTTCCTATAATTGCATTTGTACTAACTGGAGGGACATCGCTGTTTAATATTATATTCAATTTATCTGTAGCTATTTTGGTAACATCCAAAGAAGGGCATTTTACATTTTTAATGAAATCATGGTTACTACTTACAATTTTCGTTCCTGTTAAAAATAATTTTGCTCCGTTACAGCACGCCCCGCTGCTACTTGTCTCACTTGTAAATTTGGCACCTTCTCCATAGTTTTCTATTTCATGCTTACACTGACGAATATCTTTGATAATACTTCGACACATATTTGCTTCAATGCTATTTGCCTCTTCGCAACATTTTACCGTGTCTTCCTCTCGTAAACCCATGCTACATGATTGGTAAAGATTAATACCCATAATTGCAGTACGACATGCATCGATTTTATCCTTATCCTCTAGCTTATTACAACATACCCCACTAAATTCGTTCGCTGGATCCCGCTTTAAGCATTCCTTAAATTTATCATCAGCTTCTTTCTTTAATTTTTCTATTCCACTTTCGCTTGCTTTTTCTATATATTCATCAAAAGAAGCCGCAGGATTATCATTTGCTGAAGCAATTTGAATGTAGTTTTGAGCTAAAAGGCCAAGTAATAATTGATATACTATAATCCAGATGATAGATAAGTGTAAAAATTGGCAAAACGATCTCATAATAGTTACTCTTTTAAATTAATGTTTTTATTTTTTCAAAACCTATCTTACAGAAGCTGTTTTAAAAATCTTTTTCGCCTGAAAACAGTCTGTATTAACTGGCAAGCACACAATCATCCACACAGTTACGGTTTCAGAGGACAGTTGCTTTCGGACTGTACGAATAGCTCTACTGAAACATAGGGTTTTAGGACTTTTCAAGCAACTTCTAATCAATAATTATACCATTTATAAAAAATAATATCCTAAGTTTTGGCGCAAGATCTAGTACATAATACAATTTACAAAAAATAATTACGCTTTTTTTTAGTTTGGTTTTTTTCTAATTTCTCTTTGGCCCCTTAAATTCCTTGGAGAAAAAAACTCCCGACCTCGGATATAATATTAATAAAAAGAGCTTAGGAGTTTTAATTAATGAACGAATATACTCAGGATTTTCAAGAAAGATTGATTAAAGAAGTTCAGGAAGTAGGAAATGTGTTTCTGTATTTTTAACTTTTTCATAATCAAAGATCTTCCAAATTTCAAAATTCGTGTTAATTTTAATTTGCCAATAGAATAGAATTTTTGGGCGCAACTTGCTTGAGAATTGGCATAGTTCATCTGCCCTTTTTTGATCATCCTGACAACTTCGATTCCGGCTAATACAATCTTTGCTTTAAAAAAATTTTTAAAACCAAGCATGGGGCGAATAATTTTTTTGATAAATCGCTGGTCCTGTCCACAACATTATTGAGATACTTGCATTGCCGGATTTAAATATCAGAATCATTCTCAACATTGTATGCTTCAGCACCAAAATATCTTAGATGACATAGATTTATTATTAAATGATTTAACCTAAATTTATTCACTTCCCCTCAATAAAATGAGTATCAATAAAATGAGTATGCCCAGAAAAATAGGCAGAAAATACTTTTTATTGATACAAAATTTAATTTTCATATCTTTTGGAATTTATTTAAATCCCTATGAAAATATAATTATTAAAACACCACTAATCATAATATGAGTTATTCTGTTTTATGTAGATTGTAAAAAAAAATTAATTATGGAGAAATAATATATGTTTATCTTGTCTTCAAAAACAATAAATAGCAAACACCTATTGAGAGTTTTTAAGTTTGCAAGTATCACTCTATTCCTCTTTTATCTAATAATAACATTTTTGATTCTTTCTCCAGCATTTTCGCGGGAAAATGTTTGCAATCAGATGTCCGAAAAAGGATTGAGCTTAAAACAAAAGGAGCTTTGTTTAAATTTTTACTATGCAATGGCGGATAATCAGGATTGTCAAAAAGAGAATGAATTTGCAAATGTCTGTAGAGTGGTTAAAAAATTTAGGCAGGGTGATTGCGAGGATTTTTCAAGCTTAGAAAAAGATAAGCAAAACTTATTTGAGTGTAAGCAACTTGAAATAATGATGAATAATGAAAGTTGTGATGAAGGAACAATTTGCAAAATGATTCAATCAACTTTAGTTCTGCCAATTGATAAAAAATGCCTCGATCTAGGAGATGAAGGTGCTGGTATTTGTTATGCTCTAAGGGAACTATGGGGATTAGATCCTGATCAAACAAAAAAGCAAATTAAACTACGTAAAGATTTTTGGTTGTGGAACCAAGCTGCATCTTGCGGATTAAAAGAACCTCCTTCAATAGAAATATTGCTTTCAATGCCAGCAAGAACGCTTTATGAAAATAACTTTGCTGATAAAGCACTTGATATGCCAAAAAATTTTGTTGATTCCCCCTCAACTAGATGTGAGTATTGTGACAAGCAAGACTGCCCAGGATGTAACTTCGAAAAAGAATATGATGATATAGATGATATAAGGGTTCAATATTTTGTTAATAATAGTTATTTTGGAGCTGACTTAGTAAGTTTATTTAAAAATTATCAAAAACTTGCTTCAGGCCATTTAGTATTACGTAACAATTCCTATGCAAGGATGTTGAAAGAGTTAAATATTGATCCTACTTCAGCAGCAAGTGAGCTGGCCTACCAAAAATATCTTCAGCAAAAGATAAATGATTTTTCACTGGAAATCCTTTATGGAAAATTAAACAAGCATTATGCAGAAAGAAAAAGAGTTGGAAAATTATATAACGATGAATTATCTCCATCACAAGCAGGAAACACTTTCGTTCCTAAAATGAAGACGGGATTTCCATCTCAAGATATGAAATACATATATTACTTAAGCGAGAAGTTAGATAAGAAAATGTCTCTTTTAAAAAAAGAGGTTGAAGACAAAATGAAAAAACAAGACGAATTAAAAGAAGCTCTACGCTCTAAACTAATAAAAATAATAGAGCTTATTCCCAGTTTATAAGATTTCCTCTAATGCTTTCTTAGCGTAGACTGGTAATTTATTATTTAATTCTAAAGACAGTCCAAAATCATTTTTTATTTCTTTAGGAATTACTCCAATAATAACAATCTCTGGAATAAAATAATCTGTCTCTCTTGCTAATGCCAGCACCTTTAATAAATCACCTTCATGAGTACTAATGTTGGCCAAATTTTTAGTGCTCTCTACCTCTTCTGGGGTAAAGACAATAAATTCTCCAGGAACCCGTTGCTCCTGCTGCTTATCAGGCATTTGCTTATCTATATTTATTTTAGCAGTATCAATAATTACAATTTTTTCTGTCGAAGAATTAAGATAATTAAATAGATTTAAGAGATTACCTGAAAGGTCAATTGCCTGAATACTATCTTGATGTTCTTTTGCAATAAGATTTGCAATAAGATTATTTTCCTCAATATACTCTATAACTTTTATTCCAATGCTATCATCAAACATCGAATAGTTACCAATACCAATTATGTATTTCATATTCATTCACATTCTTATTAAATAAAATAAAATAAAATAAAATAAAAATAAAAGGGATCACCTTTTTACCAATGATCCCTGCTAAAAAAATAGCTTCTTAATTGTTAAATTTTTTTAACGAACGAATTTCACATTCAAAAAGTGAGTTGAGCAAGAGATACATGGATCATATGCACGAACTAACATCTCTAATGCCAATTCCATCTCTTTTTCACTCTTATTTTGACTTAGTAATTCTGGTACTAAAGCATCAAAGTCTTTTTGAATATTAGCATGATTTTGGTTTGTAGGAATAATGCAATTTCCACTTAAACACATACCATTTTTATCGTACTCATACTCATGGAATAAAATCCCTCTTGGAACTTCAACTGCACTGGCGCCCTTTGACCATTTTGTTGGTTTTACTAATTCTTCATCTTTAATTCCTGATGCCAACAACTCATCTATAAGTCCAATGCTCTTATAAACATCATTTACAACTTCTACTGCTTGAGCAACTGAGTTCATGTAAGGATTTGTACAAACTGGTTTCAACCCCAATTTGCTGGCAGCTTCTTTGGCCTTCGGATGAAGCATCTCAAAGTTGTTATTAAAACGTGCAAGTGCTCCAGCTGCATAACTATCCAACTTATGCTTACAATATTTTGCTGTTGATAAAGGAGATACCCATTCATTAGTTACACTCTTATAATCAGAAACCTTAATTCTCTCTTTCTTTCCATCTGGCATAGTACATTGAATTAGACCATCATATAAACCATACTCTTCGTCTGAACTAACCGCCACATACTCTGTTGGACGAGAGAATGCTGGAATTTTTGGAGCAAGAGCTGCAACTGTATCTAAAGTTGCTAGTAAATCAGGCTCTGCTGCTAGGATAGTTTGTTTTAAAGCTTCTAACTCTTTTTTAGTTGGAAGTTTTGTAAAACCACCAGGAACAACAGTTGTTGGATGTGTTGTTCGGCCGGCCAATAATGATCCCCACTCATGTCCAACACGCTTAAGTTGTAGAGCACGCTTTACAACTGCAGTGTGAGTTGGAACAAGAGGGAAAACAGAAGGGGCACCCAATAAATCAGGGGCCACTAAAAAGTAAACATGTAATACGTGAGAATCAAAATTCTCAGCGTGCTTTAGTAGCCTTCTAAGCTTCTTAGTTTGAGCAGTAACCTCAATTCCCAGAGCTGCTTCAGATGCTTTTACAGAAGCTAGCGTGTGACCTACAGAGCAGATTCCACAAATTCTAGAGGTAATTCTGGCCACCTCTGAGTAGTGGCGTCCTCGTACCATTGCCTCAAAAAATCTTGGGGCCTCTGGTACTTGCCATTCACACTTCTCAATTTTACCACTCTTTACATTCACGACAATATTGCCGTGACCCTCTACTCGGGTTAAATGATGTACATTAATATTTATATCTTTCTTCATTTTGAATCACTCCTTAAGTTGGCCGTAAACATTCTTGATTTGTTTTGAGCGCGCTCCTCTGAGAAGTGGGCCCTTTCCATCAAAACTTTTTTTAGCGCTGATTCGTTTGGTTGATCTACGAAACCACGGCATGCCTCACATGGAATTCCATCGCTTGGGCATTTGGCATTACAGCCTGCTCTAGCAACTTGTCCCATACAATGATCGTTACTATCATAACGACAAATAGTTTCGTTACGTTTGCATTCCATACACACAGGATAGTTTGGAATAACAGGAGTTTTACCATGTAATAGGTGAGATACGATTCTTACGAATTCATACTTGTCCATTGGACAACCATAAACAGAGTAATCAACTTTAATTGCAGCAGAAATAGGTAGAGCTTTATCACTTGCTAGGTGAGGCATCTTTGCATCTTTTTGGTAAACGCAATCGTGATAATCTTTTTGGTGATTTTTTAAAGCATTGATACCACCAGTAGAAGCACAAGCTCCATAGGCAATAACTATGCCTGCACGACTACGAATATCTTCAAGGCGTTTACGATCGGCCTCGCGAGAGAAACTTCCCTCGATACATGCAATATCATATTTAGCGGCCTTTTCACTCATGGCCTCTCTAAACTCTACTATTTCAATATGATTTAATAATTCCAAGAAAGCAGCATCACCGTAATTAGTGAGCTCAATCTGGCATCCTTCACAAGAAGTGAAATCAAAAAAGGCGACTTTTGCTTTACTCATTATAATGCCTCCTCTAAATTTTCAATATCAGCATAAGAAAAAACTGGGCCATCAACACAAACATATTTATCATTGATTTGACAGTGTCCACATTTACCAACACCACACTTCATTCTTCTCTCTAAATCAACAAAAATGTTTTTACGACTTACTCCAATTTTATCTAACTCTTTAATTACAAATTTGAACATAATTGGCGGACCACAGATAATAACTTTAGTATCTGCCTCTATTTGGGTCTTACTAAATAGAGTTGTAATAACTCCTACATTACCTTTCCAACCACCATCACCTTTATCAACAGTTTCATGGTAATTTACATCATTTGATCCTCTCCAATTTTTCAAATCTTCCAAGAACATTTGTTGAGTAGAATCTTTTGCTCCGTAAAACAATGAGAATTTTTTAAATTCACTTCTTCTATCCATGATGTATTGTATGAGGCTTCTTGTAGGACAAAGACCGATACCTCCAGCAACTACTAAAATATTTTGATTTCTTAATAGTGATAGATCAAAGCCTTGACCCAATGGACCTCTAATGTATATTGAATCGCCTTCATTCAATTTATTGATTGCTGCTGAAACTCTCCCTACAGTTCTAATAACTATATCAAAAGTATTTTCACGAGTAGGAGAACTAGCAAGACCGATTGGAATTTCTCCATAACCAAAAAGAGAAACCTCTAAAATTTGACCAGGATCAAATTTCATTTTTTCTTTATTTGCCAATTGAAGAGTGAAGTGTCTCTCTGACTGAGTGGCCTGAACCGCCCTCAAAATCTTCGCCTCTTTCGGCAAAAAGATATTGGAATAATTTTGGCCGTTCTTATTCTCAGAACAAGCACATTTATCACAAGACATATTATGCCTCCATTACATATATTATATTTTTAAAAAAATTTATCAAAATTATCTTATCTTATTCTTATCTTAGTTCCATAATCTTATTGATAACTTTAGTTGGGTCTGCAATATCAGCAGTACATGCGCTAGAACATCTTCCACATCCAACACAAGCTGGTCCCGCCAATTTATCATTCAAATAACTGGCCTTTCTCATAATTCTATGACGAAAACGATCAGCACTATGTTCACGGAAATTTTCAGTAGCACCTGCACCTAAAGAAATCTTAGCAAAATCCTCTGACAAACATGCATCCCAATATCGAGAGCGAAGTCCTGATGTTTGATCAATATTCCAATCATCTTGAACATCAAAACAATAGCAGGTAGGGCATACTACATTACAAGAACCGCAAGAGAAGCAATCATGAGCTGCATTTTCCCACACCTCTTTATTGCTAAAAGTTTTTCTTACTTTGTCTGCTATCTCTTCACTTGAATGCTTTAAAGACTCCGGACATTTTTTCATTACAGCACAGTTCATCTCATCTGCTTCACGTTTATGAGCATCAGTACCCTTCTCAAAGTGACCAAACTTAACCAACGCTTCACCTTTTGTGGTGATGGCCTCATAAAGATATCCATCCTTAATTTTGGTTAAAAAAGCATCATGTCCCTTAGCTTTAACTTCAGTTCCTACGGAACCAAAAAAAGCGCGATCTGAGACTTTTTGTACATTAGAGGCCACAATCGTTGCTGCCTCTCGATTGGCAAGATAGTTCCAATCTGCATTTTTATCTCTGAAAAGATGATCGGTCATATCAATGGCCTTCACATCATAGAAGTGTACTCCAAAAAGAATTTTTTCTTCTGGAGCAATACAACCGTTATATTGGTTATCTTTGAATTCCACCAATTTTTGAGTTGTAGGAAAGAACTCTTTTTTAGGAGGAAGAATAGTCACATCATAATCTAAACGAAGATCTTCTGCGCTCTCAATCCTCTCAAAAACAAACTTGTGCTTTTTGGCCTTTGGGCCAATCACTTTTTTGGATTCAATCAAACTTTTGACAAAGCCGTTGAAGTCCTTTGACTTGATAAAGTAAAGGTTCATACATTTCTCCACATGTTCATGTTCATGTTCACGTTTTAAATTTCATAGCCTGTAAGACTATAAGACTATAATTCACTCCATTAAATTTAAATGAAAAAACAAACCAAATTCAATTTTATTATCCAACTATAACCAATTAACAATTATTAATCTATAGTAGAAAGATTGATTAATATTTTGTTTTTTACTTGTGTACTTATCTAAAGAAAAATAATGTCGCGAATTATGTGATTTATTTCTTCCTGATTGTTGACTTTTTAACTCATTATAGGCATTAGATGATCTATATCAATTTTTATTTGATCATACGTGTTTTTAATATTTTTTATTTTATGTTCTCATATTATAAATTGAAAAGGGACGGTAAACATGTCATACACTACAGAAGAAGTTGGCAAATGTAGCAAAAAATTTATCTTTAATTATACTGAAATCGATCTATCAAAAACCATTCAAACAAAATTAACTGAAAAACAAAAAGAGGCCAATTTCAAAGGCTACCGCAAAGGTAAAGTTCCCCTATCTGTAATCAAACAATTTTATGGACCACAAATAGAAGACGAATCTATGCGCGAATATATTAGCGCTGAATTTTATAAAACAATAGAAGAGACCAAATTAGATGTAATTGGTACTCCCGTATTTTCAAATGTAAAATATGACATAAAAGATGGTACTCTTGGTGAGGCCAGCTTCGAAGTAACAGTTGATTTCTCTCCTGAGTTTGAGTTAATTGACCCTACTACTCTTTCATTTACCAAAGAAATCATCTCTGTAAGCGACGAAGAAATAGAAGCAATAAAAGAACAAATGAGAGGATACCGTTCAGAGTTGACAATAGTTGAAAATCAAGATACCGCACTTTCTAATGGACTCTACGCTATTGCAAACTTCAAAGCTTTTGGCACTGAGGGAGAGGAAAAAGATCAAGAGATAGTTGGATTAAGCTCAAACGATATGGTGGTTGAAATTGGTACTGGTTATTTCATTTCCAGTGTTGAAGATGAAATGATTGGAATGAAAAAAGGTGATAAAAAAGAGATCACCGCCACTATCCCAGAAAAATATTATAAAAAAGATTTCATAGGTAAAACTGTACGTTTTGAAACTGAAATCACAGAAATAAAAGAATTAAAAAAACCAGAATTCAATGAAGAGTTTGTTAAAAGTATGGGATATACTTCATTAGAAGATTTTGAAACTAAAACAAAAAATGGCGTTTTAAAGTATAAAGAAAATGAGGCCCAAAAGAAATTGTATGAAGAGATCATGCAAAAACTAGTTGAAAATATTTCTGTAGATTTTCCTGAAAACGCTTTAGTTGCCCAAGAAGAGGCCATGAGAAAAAATATTGAGGCCCGACTAAAACAACAACGAATGAATGAAGAGCAAGTTAAAGAGTATTTTGAAAAATGGAATGATGATATTAAAAAGCGTGCAGAATTTCAGATAAAAATCGATTTTATCTTAAATAAATTTGCTGATAAATATGAAATTGATGTAACAGAAAGTGATATAAATAATCGTTATGAAGCACTCGCTTATGAGGGTAGAACTAGCATCGAGGAAGTTAAAAAGTTTTATAACAATTCAAAAAATTACAAACAAAAACTTAATCTCATCTATGGTATTAGAGAAGAAAATACTCTCAATAAAATATCTGAGTTAGTACAATTGTCTTAAGTTAAATTAAGTAATGCTACAAGTATTTGATCTAGAAAAATCCTACGGCGATAATTCAATTTTTTCTGAAGTAAATTTTGCTATTGCTGAAGGTGAGCGAGTGGGTATTGTAGGACGAAATGGTCATGGAAAAACAACTCTATTTCGTCTTATCATTGGCGAAGAATCAAGTGAAAATGGTAAAATTGTATTTCCAAAAAATTATTCTGTAGGATATTTAAGTCAAAATTTAAAATTTAGTGAAAATAATGTTGTTGATGAAGGAGTCTTAGGGTTACCTGTAAGTGAACGAGATGCTCGCTATAAAGTTGAAAAAGTTTTGTTAGGTCTTGGCTTTTCCAAAATTGATTTTCAAAAAAAACCTCAAGAATTATCAGGTGGCTTTCAAGTCCGCCTTAATTTGACCAAGGTTTTAGTCTCTAATGCTCAAATGCTCCTACTAGACGAACCTACAAACTATTTAGATATCTTGTCTCTTAGGTGGCTGGCAAAGTTCTTACGTAACTGGCCTCATGAATTAATGCTTATCACTCACGATCGTGAATTTATGGATTCAGTAGTAACTCACATCCTAGGAATTCATCGCAAGCGAATAAGAAAAACAAAAGGCACTACCAGTGATTATTTTCAAAAAATTGCTTTAGACGAAGAGATTTACGAGAAGACCAGATTAAATGAAGAAAAGCGAGTAAAAGAGATTCAAAATTTTGTGGATAAATTTAGGGCCAAGGCCAGACAAGGATCTCTGGTTCAATCTAGAGTAAAAATGCTTTCAAAATTAGAGCTAAAAGAAAAATTAGATCATGTTTCCGATTTAGATTTTTCTTTTACCTACTCTCCATTTAATAGCAAATGGCCTCTTACTGTCAAAAATATTTCTTTTAGCTATAATGACTCTACAGTAGGCCCATCAGTGGATCCTTCAGTGGATCCTACTACTCCACTACTTATAAACAATTTAAGTTTTTCACTTCGTAATGATGATCGCCTGGCCATCATTGGGAAAAATGGCAAAGGTAAAACCACCCTACTAAATCTTTTAGCACAAAAACTTAAATCTAAAAGTGGATCAATTGATTATGCTCCCAACGTAAAGGTGGCCTTCTTTGAACAAACTAATAGAGATACTTTGCATGCTGAAAACTCTATTGAAGATGAAATAAAATCCACCAATCCAGAGTTGGCCTATTCAAGAATACGTGGCATTTGTGGCACGATGATGTTTTCTGGAGACGATTCTAAAAAAAAGATCAGAGTCTTATCTGGTGGTGAAAAATCCCGAGTGCTTCTGGGAAAAATTCTTGCTACCCAAACAAATTTGCTTTTACTTGATGAACCTACAAATCATCTTGATCTAGAGTCAACCACTGCTTTAATTGAAAGTTTAAATGAGTTTGAAGGTGCAGCTATCGTTGTAACTCACAATGAGATGCTGCTAAAAACTATTCCTAATCGCTTTATCATCTTTCAAAAAGAAAAAATCGAACTTTTTGAAGGAACTTATGAAGAATTCTTAAATAAAGGTGGCTTTGATGAAGAAGACAAAGAAACAGAACTAGTTACTGCAACAGCTACAACAATCACCACTACCGCTACCACTACCATCACCTTAAAAGAATATAAATTATTAAAACGTGATATTATCAATGATAGATCAAAAATTATTATCCCTTTAAAAAATAGAATCGATGATCTTGAAAAGAAAATTATTACTCTGGAAAAAGAAAAAGAAGAGCTTTCTAATAAATTTATAAATGTTTCTGGCCAAACTCAAAATGATGATTCAAAAACAATCTCTCAAACTGCAAAACGCTTAGGTGAAATTGAAAAAGAGTTACCCAATCTTTACCAACAATTTGATGAAATAGTAACAAATCATAGTGAAGAGGAAACAAAATTTGAATCTCTCTTATCCGCTCTCGAAGAACGTCTGAAAAAAAATTAGGGGGTAACTTGTGGGAGAGCATAACCATCAAGCAAATCATCCCAATAAATTAAACGCTGTATGTGAGCATTCATTTGGTAAGTACCATCGTCTCGTCCTCCCAAATTAATCTTTCTCATACCTGTAGTAGAACCGTTATAACTTGGTAGTATACAAGATTTGCTTCCTGCTAAAGAAGTATATGCATACACTTTAGTGGTATCGTAAGCATATATAATTGAATTAATTCCAAAAGTCATGTATGCAGTATTTATACAACACCTACTATCACTGTCAGTGTTACCTCGTTTTGTATGAATACAAACACTACTATAATCATGAACCACAGAGTGGGCAAGTGGAGTTATAGCTGGTCCTGGAGTAACAGTTGGATTAACTATATCTAGGAAAGTCATTCCAGGTTGATTATTATAGGCCTTATACCACTTCACATATAGAGTTCCTCTTGAATCATCAAGTGGAGTGGCCGCCGCCGAATAGGCATAATTAAAAACATCTGGGTTACGGGCAATTGGTGTTGCAAATGTTCTTACATATGAAGATGGTGCTGATCCCCCTTCAAACTGTGCTCCAAAAAGATAGACCCCTCCTGTAGCAGTTGGATCAGCAGTAACAACTGAACTAGAGGATGTAACAGGAGTATTTGAAAATGCCGGATATATTTTTACACTTATAGGTGCAGGAGTAGAATACATTCTAGTTAACCACACTCTCACCCATCCATTTTTATATCTTTTCATTCCAAAAGAAGATCTAGAAAGAGGAGTTCCATCAATATTTATTGGTGCTACAACTCCAGTATCTAAATTTATAATTGCTCCACTGTCAGGAGATTCGCTATCATGAATTTGAATGGCCACAGCAGGATTTGCTCCCGAAGAAGCAGATTTTCGAGCAAATACAGAGAATACATAATCAACATTTGGAGTAGGAGAGGCCACCAAAGTTTGTAGCAAAAAGGCCACACCATCTGAAGTTACATCAGATACAAGATCGGCCATAGGAGTTGCTGATGTTAAATCTTTGGCCTCAGAAGTATTATCATCTGAATTGAACGTAAGTGCTGCAGGAGTGTAAGTCCAAGATGAACTAGCAAATGTATCCGATTGACATAAATAATTTAAAGCATATGATTCAATTAAAAATCCTATAGGCGTCGGTGTATTTCCTGCGCTTGTTCCTGCAAGATAATCATTACTTTGTTCATATTCAAAACGTGGAGTATTTGTTGGTACAACTACTAATGCCCCATCATAATTTGTTACAAAATCACCATTAGCAGAACCAGTACCATTTCTAACATATGTCCATCCATTTGGTAATGGGACTGGTGTTTGAAAATAATTAGGAGTAGCAGTATTTGGCATAAAATTATAATCATATTTTCTCATTCTAGGATAAAGTGTTGCGGTCTTTGTATCATTGAACGCATCTTTTACATCTATTAATACTGCATCAGTTGAAATTCCTGGTGTTGGCGTATAAGAGGTAACCATAGTAACCCAACTAGTACTAATGTTCACTTTGCTTTCATATCCACTTACTACACTATAAGTATATGGAAGAGTTCCTCCTATAACTAAACTACTCACATTAAATGAAGATCTTAAATCAAATTTTACAGCAGAACTCCTTAATGCCAATATTCCTCCTGATGATGATGTAGCAGTCGCCTGCTCTCTCATTTGGAATTGGAATAATGGCCCTGAACAATCTTTAATAACTTTCCTATCAGCAAAACTTCCCCATAATGTAACAGTTTGCTCTGTTAAATTGGCCGGAATATCTTGTACTTGACTTCCAATAATTTCTGGATTCGACATCAAACTTTTATTTGCATCCCCATCCATATCACCTGTCGCTGGATTAGGACATCTTCCCATAGTAGATTTCAATGCCATTAAATGAAAAGCTCTTCCTGCCCCAACTTTTACCATTGTTGATATAGTGTTTCCCCTCTCAACAAATCCAATAAATTGATTTGGCCTTACAATGATAACTCCCTGTGGATTAATACACTGATTCTCTTGAGGCAATTCTGGATAAGTAACAAACACTGCAAAGCAGTTGTAATCTGCTGCTGAAGTAGCTATAACCTCTTTTGTTGAAATGTCATTGTCATTGTCATTGTCAGCATAATTATCTTGGGAGAAAGAATCTTCTACACTCTTTTCTCTTAGATTTTCGTCAACACTCATATTATCATTACTAGTACTTTGAGGAACTTTAATTACAACATTTACATAGGATTCTTCTTGTTGTTTTGAACAAGAAAAAAACAAAAACAAAAAAGTAGTAATAATAATTAATGAAAAAAATAAATTAGAATTGATACTTAATTTGAATTTTCTCCACATAAATATTCCTTCTTAATCTTAATTCCTTCTTTTGTGCTCTTATTCGTGTCTTTTATACACAATTACACAATAAATAATATACATATATCATCTACATGTTCAAATAATAAATCAAAGACATTTTTTACTACACTATTTTAGTGAAGTATTAGTATAATATTTATCTGCAAATTAATTAATAGATTACTAATAATTCTAAACGAATTTTATTCAAAATAAAAATTATAAAAAAAAATTAACCAAATTTGCGTTTTAAATATCATGAAAATATTAACTTTTTTCTTAGAAAGTCGATTAGATAGTTAATCTAATATATATATTATTTATTAAAAACAGCTGTTAAAAGGTCAATAATTTAACAAAAAAAGAAAAAGAAGAAATTTATGGTTGATAATATTGTATATAAATTTTTTGCTGATTATATTTATAAACACACGGGAATAGTCTATGCTGAGAACGAATACTATAGATTGGATAGACGTTTACAACATCTTTATGAGGCCTTTGGATTAAGCAATATCGATCAACTTTACCAACTCTATAATAGTAATGATCATGGTGGTATGGTATCCAAAGACATGCATGAAAAATTATTAGAGATAGCAACAAACAATGAAACCTATTTTTTTAGAGATGCTACCCATTTCGATATTTTAACAAAAGTTATAATACCGGAGATACAAAAAGAAAGAAGTGGCAAAGGGCCACATATTTGGAGTGCTGGTTGTAGTACAGGACAAGAACCATACAGTCTACTTATGACAATTTTAGACCTCTTTCAAGATTTAAAATTTGCCATCGATGCCACAGATATCTCTGCTCCCGCTCTTATAAAGGCCAAAAAAGGTAATTATGATAATCTAGAAATTCAAAGAGGAATGCCTACCAAAACACTTCTAAAATATTTTAAACAACAAGAAGATGATACTTGGACAATTAAATCATTATATTCTCCATATATAAATTTTAGTCATTTGAATTTATTATCTGATAGTTTTCCTTCTTCTGAATACAATGTAATTTTTTGTAGAAACGTTTTAATTTATCAAAATCAAATTAATAAAAAAAATATTGTTCAAAAATTCTATAATGCTTTAAAACCACGCGGTTATTTTATCATGGGTAGTGGAGAAAGTTTAAATGGTCTAGATATTCCCTTAACTCGAAAATTCATTGAAGGCGGGATGGTTTTTCAAAAAGAGAAATGATAAAATTATA
This sequence comes from Oligoflexia bacterium, assembly GCA_015232015.1. Lineage (GTDB taxonomy): Bacteria > Bdellovibrionota > Bacteriovoracia > Bacteriovoracales > Bacteriovoracaceae > JADFZW01. Next base: position 21,792 of record JADGAM010000016.1, read on the forward strand.
ATAAACAAACAAAGTTGGATAATAAAAACTAAGGGGCCATCTAAGGAGGGTTTGCACTGTATGCTCACCTTGTTAATTCCTAAATTAATTCTTAAACTAATTTCCAAATTAATTTCCAGGCCATTCCTCTTGACTACCATAACTGCTTCTACATTTTTTTATATTAATAGCGGTAGTGAACTTAAAGCACAACCCTCGCTATCAGATTTAAATTTCATGGTAGGTGGTTTTTACTCTATGTCTGCAAGTAAAGGAGAAGGAGTTTTAAACTCCAACATTAGCACAGGTTCTGGTTGATCTGCTTCTAAAATTTGCGATCAAAAGGCCATATTCGATTATCGAAGTAGAAATTATGGAGCATGGGTAGGATTGGTTATTAGTAGAATTTTTCTCGGTATGGAATACGGTCAATTGTCAGTTCAGTTGGACTTGACTAAGATCGGATCTACCTTATCTGCATCTGCAAACAATGATATTTCAACCTATCAATACCCAAATAGGTTTAGTGGTTATTATTGGGGTCCGATAATTGGATACTATGATCGAGAACAACCAGTTAATCCAATTTTCAAATATATTTTTCCTTGGGTTGGAATATACAGTAGAACAACATTCGATTATGATCCAGAAAGAGCTAAAGACCGAGGTAAAGGAATGGGTTATGGAATAAATTTAATGCCTCTAAAAAACTTACATTTTTTTGTCCAATATAGAACTTTCGATATCACTACTAAAGGATTTAATGATTATTCTTATCCTCTCGATGGAAATAATTTAAAAACATCCGAGTATTTAGCAGGTGTACTTATTCCATTATGGGTTCGATGAATCTGCTGTTTACTTTAAACATATAAATAAGATATCGTTAAGTATTATGAATAAATCTAAAAACTCTATTCTATTAATCGAAGATGATCTCACCCTTAATTGCCAATATGACAGTTCTTTAAAAGATAAACTTTTAAAGATACTACCTAGTTGTTCAATTACAAAATTTCCCTCTGGCCAGCTATCATTAAATGCCCTTCGTAGTAGCATTACTGCTACTAGTACTGGTACTAGCTCTTCTACTGTTTCTACTGAAAATTCAAAAAATAAGAAATATGATTTTTTAATTGCAGATTTAAATTTAATTGACATGACAGCTCAAGAGCTTGTTGAAAAAATTAAAATCTCTAATATTAAAATAAAAATTATTCTTATTGCTGAAGATGAAATTAGATGTGTACAAGCAAGAGAGATATTTAAAAATGGTGAACGGGTTCTTTCCAAACCACTTCACATGAGTGATATGATTGCCTTAATTGATGGCGAATGGGAATCATTTCAATATGGCGATAATGATGACAAAGACGATATGGTTCCAGTTAGGATACAATATTTGTATGATGAACCAGCTTATCCCTTTGATCTTTTTATTTCTATTAATTCAGAAAAAAAATTAAAAATATTTTATGGAAAAGATTTTGTAGATAAAAAACGTCTAAACAAACTTTCAAACAAGGGTGTGCGATTTTTATATGCAAAAAGATCAGATGTCTTAACCATTAAACACAAGATGTATATTCCCATTAGAACATCAACACTAATTTCACAGGAAGTAATTCCTTTTTCCATATATGTAGATGATTTTTCACTTCTTTTTCGTAATAGTCATATATTAAGCACTGATGATGTTTCTCGACTTAAAAAAATGAAAATCACTCAACTTTTCATTGAAGATAGAGATGAATTCAGGTATCAAAAATATCTAGATATAAAAATTAATAAATTTATCGAAGATGATAAAATTGATATTGTTGAAAAATCAGAAGTATTATCAAATTATCTTAACCAGCGTGTTCAAAGCATCATAACCAATCCAACACAAAATAATTTACAACCATTAATTATTGCTCAAAAACATTTTCAAACATTTTTAAAGAGAGAAAATAATTCCTTTAAAGCAATTATTACTGTTTTAAAAAGTGATAACCAAAATATTTATAACCACTCTATTTCTGTAGCAACATTATGTTACGCGGTTACAACAGAAATACTTAAAATGAGAAAAGATAGTGAACATCATAAAAAAATTCGTTCTCTAGACGAAATGGATTTAGAATCAGAAGAAAGTTTAAATATATTATTTGTAGGAGCATTACTTCACGATATTGGTAAGGCCATAATGTACTTTAAGGTCTGGGCGGAAGAAGTAAATCAACATGAAAATGATGATGACTCTAATACTATACCTGAAAAATATCTACGAATGCATCCTCAATTAGGTTACGACACTTTAAAAAAAATAAATGGTATTAATCCTCATATTTTAGAAATTGTATTACATCATGAAGAGTATTGTGATGGTACAGGTTATCCTAAAGGACTAAGCAAAAATTTTATTTCAAATTACACTCAACTAGTTACTCTAGTAAATTACTACGACAATATTATGCGTTTAAGTGCTACTCTTAAAACCATAAACAAAGAACGCGCAATTGCTAATATGGAACAAAATATAAATAAATTTAATAAAGCTTATTTTCATGCTTTTAAAACACTACTTATTAGAGGCAATTTATGATTTGTAGGAGTACAATACTCCTATTACTACCAGTAGTAACAAGTATATTTTTTTATTTAATTCTAGCTATAAGTAATAATCTATGGGCCATCACTCAAGAGGCCAGCATTCAAAGTAGCTATGCAATTATTTATGCTGATCAAGAATTAAAAATTCCTATAGGCAAAATCTCTCAAGGTAAACAAATCATAGTTGGCAATTCCATACTAAAAAAAAATAATACGATTTACCCTCTTATTATTCATGGTAAAATATATTTTACTGCAGCGGAAAATCTTAAAATTCAAACTGAGAATAAAATTAAAAAAATATCAAAAAGAAATCAAGATATCTCTCTAATTAACACCGCTTCTCGTTCTTCAAAAAAACAATCATCAATAAATAATTCAAATAATTCAGATAATAATGATATGGAAAAAATATTAGAAACTTATGATGAAGATAATTTAACTATTAGTTTTAAGAAAAAAAGTCTTTACACCCATTATCAATCCTTTTCAATTAAAAACCAAAATGCTCATATGCTATCTGCTGGTATAGAACTTTGGCCTCAATTTACCTATGCAATTATTACAGGTGCCGATTATATTTTTTCTCCTTCAGGAAATAATTCTATATCATCTCTAGGTTTAAAATTAGCAGGCATTACTAGAATTTATCGCTTTAAATATTTAAATACCTTTGCTTCATTAGAAGGTCATTACTTTCCTTTTTTTAATTATTCAGATTACAAAGGTACGGCCACCGCTTTTAATTTAGGATTAAGGGCCATTTATCCAGTAAATAAAACATTTGATTTTAAATTAGGATTAGATTATTCCATCTTTAAAACTATAACAAATAATAAAAGCTTTAGCTTACTTTTAGGAATTGCTTATTATTATCAAACAGCGTACTAAATGGTTTTATTATTTTTCTTATTTTCATTAGCGAAAAAAATATTTTTGCAATTTGACTAGCAAACAATCCAACATTACTATGCCGCTCCAAGTGTTCCCAATATAATAATTTAACCTGGAGGTATAGCAAATGATTTTCAAATCAAATTTAAAATTTTTAATCTTATTTCTTTCAATCACAATGTATTTTAATTTGAATACAAATGCCATTGCAGATATGGATTACGACGAAACTGTTGAAACCTTAAGAACACAATTTAATTTCCTTGAACAATTTAAAAAGTCACTACCAAAAACTATTGAATTATCAGAAAAAAATAACAAAATAGTAGCAGAAGTTATTGATGATTATTCTACTTTTGCCGCTACCATTAATTCTGAAATTAAAAAAGAAGAATTCGCAAACAAACTAACTGAAGATACCATTAAAAATGGTGTCCGAAGCACAGTCCTTGCAAGAATGTTATCAGACTTAGATAATTCATATCAAATAAAAAAAATCAACTATGCAAGAGTTCTGAACCCGCTTATTAATAGGTTAAATCCTGAAATTGGTGAATTATTAAATAGAAATTTAGGTCTCGAACGAGAATTAGAAGATATTAAAACATATAATAATCACGAAATGTCTTTAGAATCACTAGACTCTGAAAATGAATTTTTTGAAAATGAATTTAGTGATAGACGAGATAATTTATTTAAACGAAAATTAAATTATATAGTTGATAATTATAAAAATAGCAATCTAATAGATCCAGATATGGACAGAGAAATTGCTTCTTTAAATAAATTAAATTCAAATAAAAAAAGTGGTCCCATTTCAGGTCTTCCTCAATTTAATCAATTTGCCTCAACAAAAACAGATCACAGTTTTACTTATCCAGAAATGTTAGGATGTGCTGCCGGTTGTAGTGGAGCAATTGCAACTCACATATTTCCAGCGGCCATGCTCCCTCCTTCTGCTCCCATTAGGGCCGCCGTAGCAACCGCAATTTGTATCACTAACTGTGCTCCAATAATTACTAAAACTACAGGGGCATTATCTGATTGGATTGAAGATCGCTTTAATTCAAAACCAGAATCAAAAAAACTACAAGATAAACCTCTTATCACCCCTGCTCCTGCTCCGGCACCAGCTGCTGGTAATCTAAAAGAAGATACCCAAGCAAACACAGACATAGACCCAGATGCAGAAGATGATGATGATGAAAGTAGTAGAACAGCAACACCAGTTAATCCACGCTACAAAGATGATGATAAAAATACTTCGTCATCAAAAAATGATATTATAAAAGTAGAAGGTATAATTACTCCAATAAATCCAAATTACAATGATGATTCAAATCCAAATTATTCACCTGCTAAGGTCGATTTAAGGCATCCTGCTTTTGTAGGAGATCCAACAAAACCAAACTATTATCTTAATGAAGATGGTACTCCTAATATTGAAAGAATAATAAAAAAACGTGAAGTAGATTTTTCATCAACAATTATTTATAGAGACCCGCTTGATCTTTAATAACTTTAAGTAATAGGAATAAAAAAATGAATCAAAGTAAGCAACAATTTAAAAAAGCAATTTCAGAGTATTTAAATACAATGAAAAATCTAAATATAGATAAAAGAATTTACACCGGATATCCATTTACTCTTTTATGGTTTTTTAATATTTCTATTCGTCCTCCTTTATTTTTAAACATTATATTTTTGACATTTTTAAGAATTTCTTTATTACTTATTATTTTAATTATCTTTTCAATAGCATATTTTTTTCTCTTTCTAAAAAATCCTTCCCACATAACCATGCCCATAGGAGCAATTATCACTTGGACTATAATTTTACCTTTTACGACTGGGAGTATTTATTTTTATACCAAAAAAACTCAGAATCAGTTTTCTCGGGAAATAGAAGAGGCCAAGAAATTATATTATGAGACAATTAATAAATAATTACCTTAAAAAAAACGGAGTAGTAAGGGGCGCCAAAAAATAAGTTATTGTTTGACGGCCCCTAAGCTATTCATCAGTGCTGTTCTTTCATCTAAAAAGCTTAGACAATTTTTAATAACCAATTGCCTTTGCAAAGATTCTATATCTGTAGTTAATCTTTTTTCAATTTCAGGACGAATACTTACATATTCTAGCATTAACAAATGAATAAGAGATTCGTATAAGGGTTCTATATTTTCAGTAATATATTTTTTTTGTTCTTTTATTTTCAAATCACTATTGTCTTTAACTTTATCTTTATTTTCATTAAGGGATTTTACTTGTAACAAAATCATTCTTAATTCTTGTAATTTATTTGAATAAAGTGCTTCTAAAATCCATATGGCATTTCTAACAGACCAGGTATATGTTTGAAGACCGAAATTTGATGCTTCTTGCGCTTTGTTTTGTAAAAGAAATAATATTTCCCATTGTCTACTTATAACATCTCTCAATGCCTGACCATCGAGATTGTCTTTTAAAGAAAAAAGTAAACTATTATTCTTTAGTCTTTTTTCAACAGTTTCTCCATCTACATATTTTGCTTTATAAAATGAAGCTAACTTTTCAAGTTTTTCGAATCCAACAGGTTTTTGTAATTTATTAAATTTTTTTTCCAGCTCTAATGTCATCTTCTTTAAAAAAACAAAATATCTTCCAATATAAAAATCAACATATTTTTGTTCATGAGAAGAATCCATTACAATATATTTATGATCATAAGCATATCTTATCAATTTATCCCATAGGTATATTTCTAATTGTAATGTTCGCTGTTTTTCATTTTCAAGATATTTCTTTAGTTGTGGAAAGGCCTCCGCCAACAATTTATTGTTTTGAAAAAAATCATCTATTACATCCAGATACTTTTCAAGTTCAACATAAGTACTTTCTGCTATTAAAGAAAAATTTAATTGGGTCTCCATCTGTTCTAATCTACCCATTCTGGCAGAAAATTGCAGATGTTCTTCATATCCAATTTGAAAGTTTTTAAACTGGCTCATCCTTTCATCCCAGCTAGGAATCTCTTTCATATCGGATGAAATGGGAAAATTCATTAACTTGGGTACAATATTTAAATTTGTATTTGTATTTGTATTTGTATTTGTATTTGTATTTGTATTTGTGGTTACACTCGCGGCCGCACTCGTACCGACGACCGCACTGGTACTTGTATTTCCACTGATCTTTCCACTTGCATTTGCATTTTTGGGTAACAACTCTTCAGCATCATCAAGTAAATGATACTCAATCGCTGTTGATTTAATTTTTTCCACTGTATTTAAGTAACTTTGTCTAACTTTCCCCACGGCCCACATAGCATGTGGATTCATTGGTTGAGTAATAAAATAAAATGTAAATGGCCCATATATGGCCAATGCCACAGAATAACCAATATTATTTTTTACTACTCTAATAAATTGTATTAATAGCCCTATGGTGTATTGATAAGACATTCCCTTGAAATTTTTTTTTGGTGAAAGATGTAAAAGATAAAAAAATAATCCCCCTCTAATTACCCAGTGTTTTAAAATATAGCTAAAAGGTAATTTATGGGCCCGCTCTTTAGTTTTAATAATCTTTAATCTGTTTTCAAATAAAATTTTCTTTGCAATCTCTTTTTCAGTATAAGTTAGCGTTGAATCTTTTTCTTTTTCTATAAGCTTTTCATGTAATTTTTTAAAACACAAATCATTCGTACTATTAATAAACTCATTTTTAAAAGGTGTAGTAAGACTTGCAAGTAAACTTTCTATTGTTTTGACTCTGACGGTATCACAAAGTCCGGATTTAGCTTGTAAATATTCATATGAAAGTATGTTATAAAGATGTGATAGGATTGAACTTTTGGGATCCATGTCTATAACATCAACAAAAAGAATCGTAGAATTATTTTTATCATCTCTAGCAATATGAGTTCCATCCTGTCCAAAAAAATCATAACAAGTACTAATTAATGTTTGATTGCAATTTTTTTTTATTAGTAGGAAATTACCATTGAGAAGAGGTGCAAAATTTATTTCTAAAGAATTTCCAAAATCATCAGATAAAACAAAACCACTAAAACCATTTTCTCTAAATATATTTTGATATTTAATATTTTCAGATAAATCTGTATCCTTATCCTTGAAATTTTTTTTATATTTACTTTCTAATTGGAGATAAAATTTAATTGCATTTTGAAAAGAAGTAAAATCTAGATTTATATATTTTTCAAATGTATTTATTTTATTATTATTAGAGGGGACCTCATTTTTGTTGTAATCGTAATGCATAAATCATTGCTATTGCAGTTGTTACTACTGCTGAATATTGTTGTAGCAGGTACCTGCAAATATAGGGACAGATTCTACTTGTAAATTAAAAATATCTTTTATCTCTTCTATCCTTTCAAAATAAACACCATATACTTGATGATTTGCAATTATTCTTAATACTTCATAATCAAGTTTTGGTGACTTGATCATATTCATAATATCTTTTGAATGTCTCTTTAATTGTTCTTCATTGGCAATTGGTAAACAGGCCCTAACTTCATCAATGTTATTAAGATTAAGTCCCAATTCTTTTGCAAACAAAATATTCTTGGCATTTTCAATTGCAGGAATTACCTCTCTTATTGCTTTTACCTTAAGAGGGTTGGGAGTTGCAGTCATTAGGCCAAGCAAGCTACCATATTTCAAAAGCATATCATTGTAAGAGCAACTTTTTTTCTTTAATGTTTCGATTAACTCTTTTATTAATTTTGATTTTCTTTTATATTGTTTTAAAGCATCTAAACCATAGATTTCTCTTCTTCCAATCTTGTTAAAAGAATTATTCTCTTCGGCCATTTGATTGGTTGAAAATCCAAGGTAATTTGCGTAAAAACTTAAGAAATAACTAAAGGCCACAGGATCTTCTTTTAAAGTCTGTTCCTCCATCAACATTATTTCTCTTAATTGTTGATAATGAATTATTTCATGTCCAATAGTATATAGTTTTATTAGTGGGGATAACTCTTCTGAAACCCAAATAATAAGCTTTCCTTTATGTAAATAATCTTCCGATGCACGTTTGCTTAAAAAAGTCTCTCCATCAATATAATAATCATACACTCCCGCTTTTTTTCTTTGTTCTAAATCTAGTATTGCTATTTTATTTGGAGTTAATTCTCTACTTAAAAGTGAGTTTAATGAACCTGCTAAAACGGTGTTGGAAAACTTTTGAAGATTATATTTTGCATATGGAAGAACATCTAGGAGCGTTTCTAATTCACTAACACTTACATTTCCTCCACTTGCTCCACCTCCACCTTTATTTAAAATATTTTGATATTTTACTAAAAATGGAAATTTTTTAAAATGTTCATCTCTTCGTAATTGCAGAAGTTGCTCTCGATATCTTCCACTACTGCTGGCCTCTTGTAGTATGCTAAGCCAATTACTCCTTGCTTTTATTATCTCCTCACTTAAAAAATCACCCTTTATATCACTCTCTACAAGAGATTTGCCTATACTATTTTCTAATTTGCTAGCTATAGTGATTGTTTCAACATTCTCTTTTTTATTATCATCTTTCTTATCAAATAAAATATTATAGGTGAAAAAATCATCATACTTATTAGTTTGCAATATTTTTAAATAATTTTCAGATTTATGAGTTATAAAACGCATTTTCATTAACATAAAAAATTGATCAATTAATTCTTCAATTTTTTTATAATCACTATCTTTAAATAATCGGCATAAATTAGGTCTTGTTGGAAGTTGATCTAATAGTTCAATATCATCTTTTACAAGCTGTTTAAAAAGGTCATTTTTGCTATGAAAATCTCTCTCTGTAATTTTATCTAAAACCTTAAAAAAATCATCGGAAAGATTATTTTCTACTTCTGCAATTTTTTCAGTCAATAATATTTTATACTGATTTAATTTTGAATTATATTTAGAAATTTTAGCTTCTATGTTTTTACTTTCAAACAAATCTAAAATTTCTGTCAACGGCTCCATATTTTTGGGATCTAAATAAGAATGAATCTCTCTGGTTTGTCCTTCAACTGCTTTAACAATTTTATACATCTCGAATATGTCTTGAACACTCCCTTTTTTTTCTATTGCTATTTTAAGTAGAGATTTTAATTTCTCCACCAAATATTTAAGATGGACTATTTGTGAGGCCACAAAAATTGGAACATCAATATTTATAGGGATAGGAGCTTTTTCTTTAACTAGCTCTCTAATAGAGACTGACTCATTAGAGTCAACATCATCAACAACAATCATTGCAGAATATCCTCCCCCTTGAGAGGTATTTACAGTACTGCTTTGAGGACCTTTCTCCTTTGGTGCTATTCTAACTAAAGCATTATGAGTTAGCTTTGGTCTTTCATTTCCCTCACCAGCTCCAAAAAATACCCACATTCTTAAATCAGCGGCCAAATTAGCAAATCGATATGAATTTTTTGCTTCCCTAACTGCCACTGGTATCCTACCTATTCTTACCAATCGCTGATAAGTAAATGATTCTGGAGAACTAAAGGCCTTTTTTAAAACTTCCTCCTTCTCTTTTTTTTCCAACGTTTGCATTATATAAATACCCTTCCCTCCAGAGAGTTCGGGGGATTTTACTACCCAATTACTGGGACATAACTTTACTTCTTCTACCGATTTTCTAATTGATGGCAATGTTTCAGGTGGTTTAATGCAAAATAAATCTGGGTTTAATCCTAAGGTTAATAATTCATTTCTATATATTCTAGGAGCATAATAACTTAAAATTGGAAGCAGAATTTTATTATCAAGAATTCTGTTTAGGCCACCAATATAGATTTTTTTAGAATGAATGGCATCGATGGCATTGGGAATTGCATGATGAGAGACAGCAGGAATAGTATTTCCCATTGAATCTTTAAGTAATTGTTTTTTTCCATTACTTAATACTGAATCTTCTGTATAGACGGTTTTACCTGTTTCTTGATCCCTCATAAAAATACCTTTTTTAGGATCAAATAATTTAGAATCTATATTGACTCTTGAATACACTGAACTAACTATTGGATCATTTTGTGAAACGGTTTTAATCCTTAGATTTCCCTCATCATCAGAGTATAATTGATTAGCATCTACATAATAAAGACCACTATAAGTTGCAAGTTGATGAATCTCAGGGGCCGCTCCATTTGCTCCCCCAGGAGGTAATACTATCGAAACTCCATCTTTCCTTTTCGTCCAATATTCCCCCAGTGAACGATAAGTATCGCCTAATATTTTATAATGATCATTTGGCATTACTCTATCAAATGATTCTAAAAAATCCCTTGAAGATTGCCACATGCCCTCTAAGATCTGCGAGTTATTAGATGCTCCAGAAGGCGAGCCAGCATTAATTTCTAATAAATTAAAAGGAAATGATGGAGGAATATGCTGATTTTTTAATTTTATAAAATCATCAACAAGTACAAAATCCAGTCCAACGGTGTCGAAGAAAGGATAATCTTTCATCACTGGGTGATGAAGTTGTTTTATATATTGAGGAGATGAAAGAATTGATTTTATAAAAATTTCTTGAGTGTCTTTTGGTAATTGCTTTATAAAATATGAATCACATACATCTTTCTCTCCATAAATACTTTGCAATACTTTTCTTAGAGAGAAAATAAATACTTGAGCAGCTTTTTCTAAGTAATCAAAATTAGACTTTGAAATGGGAGTTACTGTACTAGTAACTGGCACAGTAAAAAGTTTATATTTTCCAGACTTAGTAATCTTACTAAAAGTAAGACCTCGTTTCTTTACAAAGCGAGTAAGTTCTTCACTTCTTTTATAATGCTCACTAGGTAAAGTAGAGAGGATCTTGCTAGCGAATTTTGCAGCATAAGGGTGTGCCTCAATCCTCTCTATATTTGTCTCTATATTTGTCTTGAAAATATAATTACTAACTTGTACTTGATAATTCCCAATAAACCCTTTGCTAGGATCATACTGAGTTTCATAGTCATTGTTTTGAACCATATTATTTTCTATATAACTCATTTATGTTTTATAATTTTACCGTCTTATTTAGTTACATTAGTTACAGCTTAAACTCTTCTACACTCTTTAACATAGATGCAATCTCTTCATATGATCCATCTGAACGCATATGAGATATTACTATTCTTAGATATTTGTTATGAGCATTTATAAAAATATTATTTTTTATATAAAATGGTTTTTGACTACGTAAATATGGAATTTCCAAAGTAGAATTTCTAAGATCGAATTTACCTAAACGAACAGGAATTCTATCTCTAGAAGAAGAAACTCCTGAAATTTCGATTATATCAGCTAGACCACTATCAACTCCTGATAAAAATCCATAAAACTGCATGCCTGAAGTAGCATAAAAATGTAAAACAGAAATATTCAAATCAAGATCTTCTCTTGTTTCAAATTTAAATGTTTTTCTTATTTGTGGATTTTGTAAAGGAACAGCATTTGCATCTGAATAATCACCAACTTTACGAGCACGTAAATCAAGTACTGGAATATCACGTTCTGTACTAACACTTTTCTTATATATTGCTTCTACCAGTGACCATTGGAAACCAGGATTTACTCTAATTGAATCGCATCTCTCTCCCATATTACAGTAAATATTTGAAAAAGAATTTACCTTTTCTTTTAAAGCATCTTTTTCATCAATATAATAAATATCTTTTATCTTTTCAGTTGTAGTTAGAGATGGCCTCTCTCCAAACCATATAAAATCTGGAGCATCACTTCTAGATCCTGTCCATTCTCCACCAATAATATTTTGATCTTTATCTAATTCTAAAGTTGCAGTATATTTTAAGACCTTACCCTTATATCCAACTTTTTTAAAGTATCCTGGTCCTCTCTCTTCATCAGGAATATTGGCCTTATGATAGGACATTGATGTTGAACCAATATTAACTGCCATTTTTACATCTACTAAATATTTTGTTCCTGCTGCAAAATACTTATAGTTAGTACTTGTAAGGAGGTATGGTCCTCTAACTACAGCAACACTTGCACTTCCGATTGGGTGATTTGAAACTGAACTAAAACGCTTTTTATCGATAACAAATGAGGTTCCCGCAATTCCTAGACGATTGGCCAATGCCAATACAAATGAGGCAGCATTTAAATCTCTACACTCTTTCTCTTCAATTCTTCCAACTCCAAGATCAACAGCAGATTTGTCACAACGATTTCCAATGCGAGCATAACCATCAACATTGAAGTATGCCATAGATAGTAATGCTTTAACGTCATTAGGATAGAAAGTTAATGCAACTCCATCTGAGCTTATTACTTCAACTTGGCGAAAAGGTTCTGCATGCAAAAGACCAGCAGCAGATACACCATTACAATAGCCGGCCCAAGTTAATGGAACGCCAGTTGCTCCAGAACCACTATGGTAACCTCTAAATGCTGATTCAATTTTAGTAGCGGTTAAACGATAATCTCCAACTGCAAGATCATATTTTTCAGAGGCAGAAGCATCGTCCATAAATTTTCGAGCTGATCTTTTATCATCAAATAAATTAAAGAAATTTTTTAAAAGTATATGTGGAGGGTTGGTATCACGAGTGAAAAGTGTTCTCATAATATTTACAAATTCTGAATCCTGCCATCTACCAGCTACACCGCCATACCAAGCAGGAAAATAGCTTGATGACCAAGGTAATTCATTATTTTTGATTCTTAATTCATTAGAAAAAATTCCCATTTTTTTTAATGTGCCGAAATTTGAAATAAGTTTGTTATCAGGTAGGCCAGCTGTTGGAATCCAACGAATGTTATTATTATCTTTATCATCGCCAAAGCTCTCAGCTTTTGCGGTATTTGTGAATGAAATTAATATGTGAAATGTTAGGATAAGTATTGAAGTGAGAATAAATGCTGATGAAACTAGAGAAGAAAGATCTATACTCTGTCTCATTTTAATCGAATTAATTGAGATCATAGAAGATTACCACCTTTTTTGTTTTTTGTTTTTTTAATTAATATATGTTTCAAAGTAGAGTTTTAAGCGATTAACGTATATTACATTTCGAACGCAAAATGCAATATAAATTTATATCATGAAGAAATAATTTAATTAATAGCAAATGGCTTCACGCAATATATTTTGTCTATAAGGAATTCAGGCAGGTATTCAGGCATTTTTTGATTGTTAATCGGTAACTTTGAAATTGACTGTGGCCATATTTGCTTTGGCCTCCTTTGAAAATTTTTGTTCTGGATGTAGTTCTTTCACAATTGGTTTTAATTCGCCCAGGCCAATAGTACTAATTCTTGCTGGATCAATTTTTCCTTCTTCGATAAAATATTTTTTTACAGCATTAGCACGTTGCTCACTCAATTTTTGATTATACTCTTCTGTACCTATAGCTGAAGCATGCCCTTCAATTCGAATTTTAATTTTAGGATTATTTTTAATAATTAAAATTGCTTGTTTCAAAAGATTTTTCTCTTTATCTCTAAGTTTCGAACTATCATATTCAAAATAGGTATTTGTATTTTCAAGTTGTAGTATTGCTTCAGTAAGCACAAAATCATTTTTAACTTCTTTGGCCTTTTCTTTCTTCACTTCTTCCTTCACCTCTTCTTTTTTCATAGATTTTTCACATGGAAATGAAAAAATTAAACCCACAGTGGCCTCATAGTTACTCTTAAAATCATCAGCAATAATTATCTGGCGAAGGTCAAATCTAAATCCTATTCTATCTGAAATTGTCGCCATAAATCCTGGTCCATAATTTAGTAATCCCAGCGAATGATTTTTATTTACGGAGGGATTATTAAAACTAACAACTCCTAATCCAAGAGAAAAAAATGGCCATATCTTTTTATTGAAAGTTGTAAAGCGATATTGTCCATCGATTCCATAACGATAAACATCTATGGCCCTCTCATCAGGTGTAATTTTTCTTGTACGAACATAACCAAACATTGCCTCAATACCTACATTATCTGTTATATTATATCCTGGCCTTAAACCATAATAAGGGCGGGACTTCAGATTTTGAACACCATCAAATAAATATCCTCCAACAAATGGGGATATTGTAAATGCACCCTTTGTATTTAAGGTTGATTCACTATCTGCAAAGACATTTAATGTTTGTGTTGTTAAAACAAAAAAAATGAAAAAGAAAAGACAAAGAACTTTTAAGCTTTTTAATTTCATATCACTTCACTCGGGTTTAGAAGATTTTTAAAATTATAAATTATTTATAAATCTATTCTACACTCGTATTTTCAAGGCCGCAAAGAGGTTAAAAAAGCTTATAAGTGATGCCAAAATAAAAACTATCTGGTATCCGAAATTATGCCATAAAACACCACCTAAAATTGGCATTACCATAGAAACTGCATGATCTAGTGAAATTCCGATAGAAATTGTTGGTTGTAAATCTCTTTTATCAACAGTTATTTTTTTGAGATATGTTGTTCGTGCAATTCTTGTAGCAAACATTAATCCATCAATGATGAAAAAAGCATAAAGAAAATAAACGTTTTTTATAAAAGCAAAAGCTATGCAGATAAAAAATAAAATCAGTGAATCAGCAACTAACATTGCTTTTTCTCCATAGCGATCTACAAAAATACCAAAGTATTGTCTGAAGACAAAACCAATAATAGAAGCAATCATAAAGAGCATGGCCATAGTGTCGGCGGTAGTATTGTAAACGCTTATTAGAACCCAAGGAGCAAATGTAAGAAAAATTTGTTTACGGGCCCCAAATAAAACATTTAAAAAATAAAAAACTGAGTACTCTTTTTTAAGTACAAATTTTTTAGGAGGAGAATCATCTTTTTCTAAACGCATGTAAAAAAATACTAAAGCTGAAAGCAAAGCGCTGGCAATGGCCACAAAATAAAGCTTAGGATAATTAAAATTTAATTTACCCATTAATAAAAAAACTAAAAAACTTCCTATGATCGCAGAGAGATTTCTCATTCCACTGACCTGCCCTAAAACTCTTCCTTCTTCATTTTTGGCCGCCAGTTTAAGTCCCATTATCGATTCTACAGACATAAAAAGATGGTCTGCCAAACTCCACAGAAACATCCAAAATGTCATCACTACCAAATCTCTAGATAAAAATCCTAATCCCATTACCCCTATGGCCGAAAGGCATCCAACTAAAATTGCCCATCTACGAACACTCCAAAAAGTTAAAAGTCCTGTTACTAAAATAGAGAGAAAACCTGGCAACTCCCTTGGAAACTCAATCACCCCTCTGGCATCAGCAGAAATTTTAAAAATATCATATAAATAATTGTTGAAAGTTGAATTTAAAATACCTTGGTTGATACCTAAGAGAAGAAGTCCCACAATGAAATATCTAAAGTTTGGATTATTTTTAGGCCAATAGAACAAATGAGAGGTTATAAAATTTGACATACAGTTATATTTTCCTACAGGCCCTTAACTATCACTATGATATGTTTTTAGATTTTGTCTTCCTTCTAAGACATCCAATAATCCTTCTGATAATGCTAAAATCTCATCTTCACCAGGAATAACATCAACCGCTGCAACTTTTTCCACTCGTTCCTTAATCCATTTTATAAAATATTTCTGGTCATAAGCTAGGCCTCCAGTTAACAAAATGGCATCAATTGCACCATCTTCTTTAACAAATGAAGCTGCATATGTGGTTATTCCTTTTGAAATTTGATAGGCCATCGCTGAATAAATCAACTCAGCATACTTATCTCCTCCTTCTATCATCTTTACCACTTGACGAGCATCACTAGTTCCAAGATAGGCCTGCAATCCACCCTCTCCAACATTCATAAGGCAAATTTGTTCTTTGGTGTATTTTCCTGAAAAACATAGATCTATCAATGCCCGGGTATCGACTCCTCCAGAGCGCTCGGGTGAAAAAGGGCCAAGTCCATTCATTCCATTAAAAGTATCAATAACTTTTCCCTTTCGATGAACTGAAATGCTAATTCCTCCTCCCATATGAGCAATGATAAGATTTAGTTCTTCGTACTTTTTTTCTACTTTCCTGGCAAATCTTCTTGCAACTGCTTTCTGATTTAAACAATGAAAAAAACTTTTCAATTCGATCTCTTTCATTCCTGAAATACGAGAAATATCCATCATTTCATCAACTACAACTGGATCCATAATCACCGATAATATTTTCTTTGAGCTTTTTGCTTCAATTTCTTTTACAATTTTTTTTGCTAAAATTGCTCCTAAGTTACAGGGATGCTCATTCAAAGGTCTAGTACTTAAATCATGAACCATTTGATCATTTATTTCATAAACTCCTGATTGAAACTTTTTAGAGGGAACAAACCCTCCTCTTCCTGCAATTCCATCCAGTGAAGTAATATCAATATTATTCTCTTTTAAAAAAGAGAATATCATTTGGGCACGATATTCTTCTTGTTGTATAACCGGTTTGCCCTTAAATGGCCTTAACTCACTATCATCATGGCACAAAACCTTGGATATCACTTCTTTGACCTCCCCGTTCTGTCCCTCATAAATTGCAATTTTGGTAGAAGTTGATCCGGGATTAATAATTAGCATCTTCTTTTTAGTTTGATTTGAGCTACCACTATGGTTACAACCAATTTTTACTGATGTTGAATTATTCATAAAAAACCTTCAAAAATCCTTAAATAATAAAGCAAGTTTTTAGATAATAATTACCGACTTAATTTATTTTATAGTACCGCTATTATATAAATTTGCAATTGATTGTTTATCATATAGGAGAATGTCTTCCAAAATTTCCTTGGTATGCTCACCCAGCAGTGGGGCATTTGCATTTATGTTTACTGGTTGTAAACTCTCTTTAGTGAATCCGACTGGAAAACCAGTTAGCATAATATTTTGTTCATTATTAACTGCATCTTTGTTAACTAAAGATAACTCACAAATCTGCTCTTCTTGAACTGCTTCAGATAAAGTATTTACCGGCGTGACACAGCAATCAACACCTTTAAGAAAGTTCATCCACTCATCACGAGTTTTTTGAATAAAAATACTTTTTAGTTCTTTTAGCAATAAAGAATTAATTTCATTTTGATTTACACCGGAACTATTATTTTTATCTTGGCCTTGAAATACCATCTTTATTAAATCTTCTCTTTCAATTTTTTGCAGAAAATTTTTAAAGAGGGCGGGCTCGATCGGTCCAAAAAATATTGCTTTATTATCTTTGGTCTTATAAGCCTTATAATTTGCAATTCCTCCATTCAACAACTCTTTAGCTGGCAAAGGATTCCTATTGTTTATACTTAATTGAGGCAGATATATCTGATTCAAAAAAAACGCTGCATGCAACATTGAATTATCAAAAGTATTTATTTTTAGATGAGAATTATTATTCTTTTTGGCAAATAATGCTGATACAGCGGTAAACGCTGCTAAATATCCAGCAGTAATATCGGCCAATTGTGAACCAAAAACTGCAGGTAATCCTTCTTCATCTCTATTGCAATAACTTAAATTACCAGCAATTGCTAAAATATTATTATCGTGGCCAGCGATATCACGAAGCGGTCCTTTGAGCCCATAAGCAGTGATAGGAAGATGAATTATCTCCGAATTTATTTCCTCTAATTTTTGCGATAAAATTTTTTCTAAATAATTTGCTCGATTTCCGTCAATAATGACATCTGATTTTTTGATCAGCTTTTTAAAGATCTCTATTCCTTCTAGCGTTTTAAAGTTAATCACCATACTTTTAAAACCACCATTTAGTGCCTTAAAGTAGGCAGACTCAGTCTCAGTAGTATCAGTACCCATGCCATTGTTGAAAAATGGAGGTAGTTGCCTCATAAGATCCCCAAAAGGAGGTTCAACTTTTATAATCTCCGCCCCCATTCCTTTCAGCAAATAAGCGGCAAGTGGACCGGGAATATAATGGGCCACGACGATAACTCGTACCCCTTTTAAAAAATCTACTCTTACTTGCTTATCTGTACTTAGCTGCTCATTTTGATTTTCAGTTTCAGTTTCAGTTTCAGTTTCAGTTTCATGCTCAGCTTTTTTATTTTTACTTTTATTTTTCATAAATAGAAGACCTCCTAATTATTTATGATCTGGCCATAAACTGGTTCTACACTGGTTCTACATACTTCTTCTATATTGTCCACCTACGCTGTAGAGAGAGTTAGTAATTTGTCCGAGAGAACAATATTTACTTACATCCATCAATTTTTCAAAAATATTTTCATTGTTAAAAACTGCATTTTGTAATTCTTGTAATTTAATGACTGATTGGCCTCGATTAAATTTATGTACCTTATCCAGAGTTTTAATTTGATTTTCTTTTTCCTCATTGGTGGCGCGAATTACTTCATTTGGAATTACCGTTTTTACTCCTTTGGGAGAGAGAAAGGTATTTACTCCAACGATTGGATAACCACCATCATGTTTTAAAGTTTCATAGTAAATTGATTCCTCTTGAATTTTTCCTCGTTGATACATGGATTCCATGGCCCCAAGTACCCCTTCCCGCTCTGAAATTCGATCAAATTCCATTAAAACCGCTTCTTCTACAAGATCAGTTAAATATTCTAACGTAAAAGAACCTTGCCATGGATTTTGATTTTTTGCTAATCCTAGTTCTTTATTAATGATCAATTGGATGGCAATTGCACGACGGACAGATTCTTCAGTTGGAGTGGTTATTGCTTCATCATAAGCATTGGTATGTAAAGAGTTACAATTATCAAATATGGCATACAATCCCTGCAAAGTTGTTCTAATATCGTTAAAATCTATCTCTTGAGCATGGAGCGATCGTCCTGAGGTTTGAATATGGTATTTTAACATTTGAGAGCGAGGATTAGCGCCATATTTTAACTTTAAGGCCTTGGCCCAAATTCTTCGTGCCACCCGACCAATAACTGCATATTCTGGCTCCATTCCGTTAGAGAAGAAGAATGATAAATTTGGAGCAAATGAGTCTAAATCCATTCCGCGTGCTAAATAATACTCTACATAGGTAAGACCATTGGCCAAGGTAAATGCTAATTGAGTAATAGGATTTGCTCCCGCCTCAGCAATATGATACCCAGAAATAGAAACCGAATAAAAATTACGAACATTATTTTTAATAAAATACTCTTGCATATCACCCATTAAGCGTAATGAAAATTCAGTAGAATAAATGCAAGTATTTTGCGCTTGATCCTCTTTTAAAATATCTGCCTGAACAGTTCCTCGAGTACTAGAAATTGTCTCTTGTTTAATCTTGTCATAAACATCTTTTGGTAATACTTGATCACCACTGACTCCCAATAGTAAAAGTCCAAGGCCATTATTACCTTCAGGTAAATTTCCTATATATCGAGGAACATCTAAGTCGTGTTGCTGATAAAGTTTTTTAATTTTATTTTCTATTTCATTAGTTAGGCCATTATTTCTAATATAGATTTCACATTGCTGATCTACGGCCGCATTCATAAAATATGCCGCCATTATCGCTGCAGGGCCATTAATTGTCATTGAAACGGAAGTAGATGCATCTTTCAGATTAAAACCAGAATAAAGTTTCTTTGCATCATCAAGGCAACAGATAGAAACTCCGGCATTACCAATCTTTCCATAAATATCTGGACGATGATCAGGATCTTCTCCATAGAGAGTTGGTGAATCGTAAGCTGTCGACAATCGCTTAGCACATTGGCCTTGAGATACATAATGAAACCGTTTATTAGTTCGCTCAGGGCCGCCTTCCCCTGCAAACATTCTAGTTGGATCTTCTCCCTCTCGCTTAAAAGGAAAAACTCCAGCGGTATATGGAAATTCACCCGGAACATTCTCTTGCATGTTCCATTTCAAAATATCACCCCAATCCTTATATTGAGGAAGTGAAATTTTAGGAATCTTAGTTTGAGAGAGCGTTGTTACTTTAGTAGCGACTAAAATTTCCTGATCTCTTACTTTATAGCTATATTCATCACCTTCTATACATTTTATCTTTTGTGGCCAATTATCCAAGATTTTTTTACATTGTCCATCAAGTTGATACGATAAATCCTCTTTTAATTTCTCAAGTTGTTTTTTTGCCTCTGAATCCTCTTTATTTAAAAGCTTCAGCGTTTTATCCAAGGCATATAGTTTACTGGCAATTTGGCGTTGATTTTCGGTAAATTTATTATAATTTCTAATAGTCTCTGTTATCTCAGAGAGGTACCTAGTTCTTTTTTGAGGAATAATTTGCTTTTTTTCAGACAAACCTAAAGTGTATCTTGTGCTAGGTTTATCTTCGGAATTATTTTTATTAGTATATTTAGATAATTTAAAAAGTATTTCAAGATAAAGCCGGTTGGTTCCGGGATCATTAAATTGCGAAGCAATGGTTCCAAAAATTGGCAAATCATCATCCCCAACATTCCATAACTCTCGATTCCTTCTATATTGCTTTCTCACATCCTGAAGTGCATCTAGAGCACCTCTTTTATCAAATTTATTGATCACCACCATATCAGCAAAATCCAACATATCTATTTTTTCCAATTGAGTGCTGGCCCCATATTCAGGAGTCATGACATACAAACAAACATCAGCATGATCAGCAATCTCAGTATCCGATTGGCCAATGCCAGAAGTTTCTAAAATAATTAAATCAAATTCAGCAAGCTTCAAAAGGTTAATTGCTTCTTTAACATGTTTGGATAATGCCAAATTAGATTGACGAGTGGCCAAAGAACGCACAAACACTCTATCATTATCGATAGAATTCATTCGAATCCGATCTCCTAAAAGTGCTCCCCCAGTTTTACGTTTAGAAGGATCAACAGAAATAACTCCAACAGTTTTATGGTCAGAATCCTTAAGATAGCGACAAATTATCTCATCAATCATCGATGATTTACCACTCCCTCCAGTTCCTGTAATTCCTAGAACTGGTATATTACAATTAGAAATGAGTGTTTTAATCTTATCAAAAGCAGCTTGAGTCTCTTCAGGATAATTTTCAGTAGCGGATATAAATTTAGCAATCGTAATAAAATCTTTTCCTTTAATTTTTTCAATATCATGATGGTCAAAATCAATGACATTTTTTCCTGTAGAATAATCAGATTTTTCCAATAGATCATTAATCATTCTTTGAAGCCCCATAGAAATACCATCGTCAGGAGAATATATCCTTGTGATACCATACTCCTGTAATTCTTTTATCTCATGAGGAAGGATCACTCCACCGCCACCGCCAAAAATTTTAATATGCCCGCATCCTTTTTCTTTCAATAAATCATATATATATTTAAAAAATTCTAAGTGGCCACCTTGATAGGAAGTTATCGCCACTGCTTGTACATCCTCCTGAATAGCACAGTTGACTATCTCTCTGGCGGATCGGTTATGCCCAAGATGAATCACTTCTGCTCCTGAGGATTGAATAATTCTTCTCATAATATTAATGGCAGCATCATGACCATCAAATAAAGAACCGGCGGTTACTATTCTTATTTTATTTTTTGATTTATACGCTTCTATTTTTTTATTATTTTCACTCATTAAAAAATACTCCCCTATAAAATACTTCTCTATAAATACTTCTCTATTATAAATACTTCTCTATTCTATATAGAAAATCTCCATGAACAATACCATTCCTCAGGATGTTTATCAGGAGGACAACCAATACATTCAGTTTTTATTCTTTGATCAATAGCAGAAGCAAAAGTAGTGTATTCAACCATACCTGCTGATTTGCAAGGATAATCCTCCAAACCCTTTCGCTTTCTTGCTGATTGAACCCTACAATCACTCATACTAAAAACAAAGGAGTGCTCATTTTCCTCTGAAATATGTTGTTTGTTTATTGAAGCATATAATCTAAAATTTAAGGCATTTTTAAGTCCATCGACTCCAGAGTTTTCTTTTAGATTTAACAATTTCTTTATTGATAGCGCCTCAAATGGTGAGAATTGGGCCCAACAAGAGTCGTTGCATCTCTTGGCATCAAACATTCCATTCGTATTCTCCACTGCCTGAAACCAAATCCCATCGTTTGCAAGCCAGTTTGTAGCAAGATTATCTTTAAGCTTTATTAAATCCTCTCGCGAAGAATTTAGAAATGAGGTTGGAATATTGTTATCATCCAGAGTAAAATTTAATATTTTGGATAATCTTTTTATCTGGACTTCATAACTTTGTAAGTAAACTTCATTTATTATTTTCTGTGCTTTTTCCTGGCCGAGTTGATGTTGAACCTCAGAAAACCACATCCCATGATGAATAGCTATTCTATGAATAAAGTCGATTATTAATCTTGCCAGCTCTCTTGTATTAAGTTCATCAGCATTTTTGATCTGATTGTTACAATAATTCGAATGTTCATAATTTTGAGCAATATTTTGCTTTTTAATTAAGTCCGTTAAACACATTGGACAGAGGCATTTATCGACAACAAGATTCTTTTTCTGAATAGAAGGCATGCTACAGCACCAACAATTACCAGTTGGTTTTTCAGCTACACAATCACAATAGAATTCACCATTGCAAGAGGAACATTTAGAGTTAGGTTTATACGATCTTACTTCGTCGTTCATGAAATCTCCATAGGAGAAAAAATATCATAAGGATATTTAGTTTATAATGTTAATTTATTTATATCTGATTATTTTGGATATATTAATAAGTAAGTAAAATAATATACATGCTTTTTGCTGGATCAATTCTATACAATATTTACTTGTCGTCATCATTAGATTAATCTAACATTTGTGTCATTTCATAATTTATTTAATATTTTTATAAATACCATGCTCGAGCGCGAAAACACGAGCACCTCTA
>JADGAM010000170.1 GCA_015232015.1 Oligoflexia bacterium
CCTAAAGTGGATCCTATTCATAAGGTTACAATAATTCCCAGAGGAATGGCATTAGGAGTAACTCAAACACTTCCAGAAGAAGATATTCTAAATTTAAATGAAGAAAGAGCAAATAATTATATTGCATTTTTAATGGGTGGACGTTGCGCTGAAGAGATTATTTTTGGAGATAGGAGTAATGGTGCTGCTAATGATATTGAACGTGCCAGTGACCTTGCTCGAAACATGGTTTGTCATTGGGGAATGAGTGAACTTGGACCAATCTCTTATGGCAAATATAAAGAACATCCTTTTGCAGGTATGGGACAAGACTCTCGAGAATTTTCAGACGAAACTGCTAGAAGAATAGACGTAGCGATCACTAATATTGTTAATCGTAATTATAAACAGTCCACTGAACTTTTGTCCGATAGTAAAGAACTGCTTATTAGATTGGCAGAGGCATTGATAGTATGGGAAACACTTGACCGCAAGCAAATCGATGAAATAGTTGCTGGAAGAGATATCGGAATACCTTTAGGGGCAAAGTCAAAAAATGATAATCAGAGTGCAGAAACAGTAGAACCCAAAAATGCTGAAGCAGCGACTCCTGCCGATCCTACTACAGATACTCCAAATTGTGCAGTTTGATTTTACTCTGACTCTGACTTTGATTGGCCATGACAACCACTTCTTCTAAAAAAATCTCCACCATGTGTATATTAAACATTACTCCTGATTCTTTTTCAGATGGGAATACTCATTTTACATACAATGATTTTTCTTCTTATCTTGAAAAGTTAATTAATGAAAAAAAAGAGAAAAAGAATACTGAAATTTTTATTTTAGATTTTGGTGCTCATTCTACTGCCCCATTTAACAATAATATCTCTTGTGATGAGGAATTGAACCGATTTGAAGAAACTTTGATTAGATTTTTTAAAGAAAATAGAAATAAGAATAAAAACAAGTGGCCAGAAGATATTGCAATATCAATAGATACTTATCGACCACAGGTATTTCATAGTATTTATAATTCTATAAAAAAGCTGAGTGACAATCAAAATATTAGCTTTATTTGGAATGATATTTCTGGAGTAGTAGACGAAGATGTAGTTGATTTATTAACAAAAGAAAAAAATGTTAAATATGTCCTTTCATACAATAGAGCATCACTAACTAATAATAGAGAAATAGGAACAGCACACTTACAACATGCTAAGGATATGACCCCTGATGAATTACTAGAGGATATAGTTAAATTTTTTAAAAGTAAGCTGGCCTTTATTGATATTTGGAACTCAGACAAAGTTTTTTTAGATCCTTGCTTTGGGTTTGCAAAGACTAGAAATGAAAATCAAATTTTATTAGATAATTTAGACAAAATAATTGAAAAATTTCCTCTAGAAACTAAATGGTTAATAGGAATATCAAAAAAATCTTTTTTAAGGAAACCTTCTGAATTAGGAAGTAGAGATCCTTTGGTAATTGAGGAAATTGAAAAAATTCATTTAGATTTATTAAGTAAATGGATCAAGCAAATGCCCAATAATTTCTTTGTTTTTAGAGTTCACAATATAGAGATAGTCCAGAACGCATACAGTCTATGCCATTAGTGTTAATAAACATATCTCAGAAAAATAAATAATAAAGTTATAAAATGTAAGAATTACTTTCTTGAACAATTTAGTATGGTTATTATATTCATGCATATGTTTGAGGTGACCTGTTCAGTGTGGTTAATTAATGGAAAAAGGAAGTTAAGTAAGGAGTTTTTTATGTCCCAAGTAGTTCAATTGTTATTTACTGTATTTGCCTTAGTTGTTGTTTCAAATAATATTTATGCTTCGAATATTAACGATATTTATTCTGATAGCAAAGTTATATATGGAGTAGATAATAGAGTTGAATTTTCAGCATCTAATCCAATATATAAAGAATGGGCCAAATCGACAGCGGCAATGATTCCTAAAGAACGTCTTATTCCAAGTAAAGACTTTGGACTTAATTTCACAATATCTCCAAGTGAAGATGATATGACAAAAATGTTTTGCGAAGGAGAGAGTTTTAAAGATCAAGTAACTGCTGCCAACTGTTCTGGATTTTTAGTTGCTCCTGATATTATAATTACTGCTGGTCACTGTTATGCTGATAAAGAAACTGCTTGTAGTAAATTTCAATGGGTTTTTGGTTATAGTGATGAAAATGCTTCTCTAAAAGAGAAGGGAGAAAAAATTTACTCAATCAAGAGTAAAGATATTTATTCTTGCAAAGAAGTTATAAATCAAAGATTAGATGAACCAACTTCAACAACAATGATAGACTTTTCTGTAATTCGTTTAGATCGCCCAGTTGTAGATCGTACTCCTTTAAAATTTCGTAAAGAGGGAAAGATTGCTGATAATGCTGAAGTAATAGTGATTGGTCATCCTACGGGACTTCCTCTTAAAATAGCTGATAGTGCTAAGTTAAGAAAAAATGATCATGATAATTTCTTCGTTGCAAACTTAGATACTTTCGCAGGTAATTCAGGATCAGCTGTTTTAGATGCTAAAACAGGAGTGGTTGAAGGCATATTAGTTCGTGGTGATATAGATTATGATCTTGATTTTGAAAAATATTGTTATAAAGTGCGAGTTTGCGAGAGCGATGCCTGTAGGGGTGAAGATTCTACTCGCATTACAGTTGTTCCAGAATTGAGTAAGCTATAAGAGCTATATAATTTCTTAAGATAAGTTCTACTATAAACTTATAAATTATCTATAAAATTCTTAAAACCCTTCCTCAAATTATATTTAAAAAAATAATATCAAATGTAAGAAAGTTTGAGTTGCTACCTTCTCTTCATTTAGCAATAATTCACTATTATAGAATATAATTTATACAAACGATTGTTCAATAGTGTTTTTTAATGGATTTTTAAAAGAGGGGGATCCAATGAAAATATCTGCTTTGGTGTTTGTTTCTTTATTTTTAGTTTCTTTATTTTTTTCTTTTTTGTCTTTAACAAGCATGACAGTAATTGCAGCAGTAGGTTCAGATGATAGTTTATCAGAAGTGAATTCCTATGAAAGCAATTTCGACCAAGGTGGGGCCGCCTCAGGTGGGGCCGCCTTAGGCCAAAACGCTGGCAATAGAATTGTGATGTCAATGCTTAGCGCTGACGTAGCAGATTCTGGCATCAATAAAGTAATTTATGGGATTGATAATCGTACTGATGTTTATGCCTCTACAAATGCAAAATTTAA
The DNA here is from genome assembly GCA_015232015.1 of Oligoflexia bacterium. Classification (GTDB taxonomy): domain Bacteria; phylum Bdellovibrionota; class Bacteriovoracia; order Bacteriovoracales; family Bacteriovoracaceae; genus JADFZW01. The sequence continues at coordinate 3,228 of JADGAM010000170.1, forward strand.
ATTATGGGCGCAATCAACTGCTGCACAAATTTCAAGAGAAAAGATGGTTAGCGGAAACGCTGGAACCTATTTAATTAAAACAGGTTCATTGAAAGAAGAGATGGCGGCCAATGGAATGAATTTCTGTAGTAGCGAACGTTTTATATCCCAACCTGCCGCTGCTAATTGCTCTGGTTTTTTAGTTGGACCTGACCTTTTAGTTACAGCAGGACATTGTGTTCAGAATTTAAACGAATGTAAACAAATGCTTTGGGTTTTTGACTATAAAGTAAAAGATGCAGCTCATGTTAATGATAAAATTTCAGTTCCAACTTCTAGTGTTTATAGTTGTAAAGAATTGATAGGCCAGGCACTCAATAATGGTGACGAAGAAGATTTTGCTTTCATTCGCTTAGATAGAGCAGTAACAGGAAGAAATCCACTATCATTTAGAAAAAGTGGTACTATAGGTGTTAATGAGCAAGTAGTGGTAATTGGTCACCCATCAGGATTACCTACTAAGATTACAAACGGTGCCTTTGTTAGAAGAAGTGATCATCCAGCTTTCTTTGTTGCCAATAGTGATACTTATGGAGGTAATTCCGGATCAGCTGTTTTTAATGTGAGAACTGGTGAAGTAGAGGGCATTTTAGTGAGAGGTGATCAAGATTTTGAATATAGTTCAACTGATGGATGTTACGTATCTAAGAAATGTGGTGAAGATGAATGTAGAGGTGAAGACATCACAAAAATAACAGTGATTAAAGAATTAATGAAAATGTTGTACTATAAATTAATTTTTTTTAGTAAGTTAAGTATCAAAATACAAAACAAAAAATATTTATGCCTTAAAAATTTATCGATTTTTTTTAATAAAATTTATTCCTATTTTATTTCTACAAAGATAACTATTCAATAATAAAGATCTCTTGAAAATATTTTGATAATTATAAAAATAACAAAATTTGCTTTGATATAATTTATGTAACCTAATAATTAATGGTTTGATTGTTTAGGAGTGAAAAGAAAAACTATCTTTAGATTATTTTAAAGTGAGAATTTTATGAAAAAAATATTTTTAGGGTGGACGTTATTTTGGATTTGTATAAACACTTATGCTTCTGGATTTGATTATAGTAAGTGCATGGAGAAAAAGAATTCATTAAATCTTTGTGATAAGAATTGTTTAAAAGAAGTAGGTAAATTTCCAATCATAAAAGCTGAAAAAGATAATTTATGTAAGGCCTTTAAAGAAAGTTGGATTAGTTTCAAAGCTGAAAAAAATAAGGCAAAGATAGAAGCAAGTGAGAAAAATAAATCTCCCCTCGAATGCCCAGTGAAATCTGGAAAATTATCTAAGGATTTTTTGTCAAATTTCACATCGCTTGCAGATACTGCTTTAAGGGAATCGTTTTTTCTACTTAAAGAAAAATTGGATCTTGATAGCACTTTGAATAAGGAATCTACCATTGAAATAATGCCTAGTGGTCAAGCAGTTCTGCCTGAACCAGGGGATGGAAATTGTTTATTTCATTCAGTTGCGGATGGGTTAAGAGTTGCAGTGGATAATGGTTGTTATGATAAACTAGAATTAGAAAAGAGAATTGGAAAAAAATTAAATAACAGTGAATTAGATCAAGTTTTAAGAAAAATTGCATTTGAATCACTCTTTGATAAGTGTAGAGCAGAGGGATTTGAAGGCCATTCTACTGAACAAGTAATAGGTATGATCAAAGGTCTTGGATTTGCTGATTCTATGTTAGAAGAATATAATAATGCAGATGATGCCTTTTCTTCTGCTCAACAGGAAATGGATATAATTGAAAATCCTTCGAAGGCCATTAATGATCAAGAGAAACTTATTAACGCTGACAAAGAGACACTAAAATTACTTACAGATAAAGAAGATAAAGAGTTTGATAAGGAAATAGCAAAAGTCGAAGGAAGAATTGCAGCTATGGGCCCGGTTTCGAATGATCCTGCCACCTCGTCGGCATCGGCCCCAATTTCAACTCAAACTCAAATTTCAACTCAAACTCAAAATAGAAAAGAATTAGAGGTACGAAAGAGAAGTTTGGAGACATTTAAAAAAGAAGGAATAAGTGGTCGAGCAAAAAGAGCTGCAAGTATTAATAAAACAATTAATAAAAGAGAAGATAATATTAGGAAAATAAATGCTATTGTTGCTTCCATTCCCAAAGCTTCAAAGGATAAAGAAAAATTCATTAAGAAGAATAGAGACGAATTAATGAAGCTAAAAGTGAATAGGAAAAAAGTAATTGAAAAATTTTTAAAGAATGCTCAATCTGAAAAAGATATTTATGCTGATTCTCCAGTTATTGCAGAGTTGGCAACAAAGATTGGAGTTCCAATTGTTGTACATGAGGATGGAAAAAATGCAAATAGTTTGATAGATCAAGCTGCAAAATTATTGGAAAAAAAGAAGGCGTGTGATTTAGAGGTTCTTCGTAGTGGTATTCATTATGAATTAGCGGTATCACCAAATTTAAAAATGAATAGTGCAAGTTCTAGCGCTATAAGTTCTAGCGCTACTTTAAATACTCAATCAGGAGGACTTGGTAATATTGGTAATACTTGCTTTTTGAATTCAACACTTCAATTACTTTCCAAAGATGATGTATTTTTAAATTGTATTAGTGAAAATGCTAAGAATATTAAAAATAAAACAAAAAAAGATTTATATGTTTCTGCAGATATTATTTTTACAAATATAAATAATAATAAGGAAACTGATGGAGCTACAATGACTACGTTTAGAAATAATTTAAAAGAATTTAAAGATAAAAATGGTGATCAAATTTGGGATATAACTGATAGACAGCAAATGGATGTAGACGATGCTTACAATAAAATACTTGAGATTATGAGTGAGTGCTCTGGTGCCATGAGTGTGCCTATTGAGGAGGTGACCACTTTGAAAGATGATAAAGGTAATGATATATCACGTATTAGATACCAAGTGATGGAAAGTACAGGTCCAAAAACAGTTATAATTGAAAGAGTAATTAATAAAAGTAAAGAGTCTGCCTTAAACGCAGTAGAATATGAAGTAAGCGGGAAAATATTAAAAGATCAAAAAGCTATTGATGATTTATTAGGAAAAAATAGAGCAAAAATGGATAATGGATTTTCCATCCCAATTAATGTAGCAGGAGCAGAACCCTCAGTAATTAAACTTATTCAACAAGGATTATCAGTAGAGGAATTAACGGGTAATAATAAATATGTATATAAAGGTAAAAAACATGATGCTCAAAGAAGTGTTAGATTTAACAATGCCCCAAATCGCCTTGTTATTAAAGCAAATAGAGTGATATATGATGTAGAAGCAAGAAATCAAGTTAAGGATATGAGACCAATTATTATCAATGAAAAATTTCTAGGTTCCTTAATAGATCCAAATGATCAAAAATCATCTTATCAACTTGAAAGTTTTTCTTGTCATGTTGGAAGAAGCGCAGGTAGTGGTCATTGGATTAATGTTAAACTAAATAAAAATAATTCGTGGGAAATAATTAGTGATAGCTCTGTTAAAGTAGTTAATTCTTTAAAAGAAGCTTTGGATGCGGAAGAAGATTGTATTACTGGTGCTACATACTTTAGTTATAAAAAAATATAATAATTTTTTTCAATTTTTATTTCAATTCACAATTCACAATAAAATCTATTTGTTTAATTTGCTCAAGCAGCTTCGAAAAAAGCCGATAGTTTATATAAGATAATTTATATTTTTTCTTTATAGGCAGTCAGCTTTATGGCCGAGATAAAAAAGAAAATTACTCAATCAGATGAAAAAAATGAAGATAAAGCAATTAAACCAAAGGTTAATTTTAGAAAATTAACTTTGCAAAAAAGTGATAAAGAACTTAAAGAAGGTTTTAAAGAAGAGAAGAAAGAAAAAATTATTGAAGCGAGCAAAGTCAAAGAACAAGAAACTGTAGAATCAGTTCATAAAAAAATTTTAGAAGAAGGTGGTGCTGCTGCTGATTTCTTTAAAAGAATCCCCTTAGATAAACTTTTTAAATTGTATTTACTTGCAATTTTAAGCCAAATTGCATATGCCGGTTATGATTATTACAATATAGTGGAAGAGTATTGGGCCCATGGGGCCCAAGAAAGTGTTGCTACATATGGCGCTTTTTTGGCGGTGATGTATATGTTAGCGATTAAATTTTATTTTTATGGAATAAAGAAATGTAAAAAATTGTTACATTTGATTATTTTAATTATTACCCCAACAATTTTTATTGAACTTGCAAATGAGACCTACCTTGATGAGTGCAAAAACATTGATACTTTTAATAAATGGTATGCATATTATAATCAAGGAGTAAGGGCCTTTTATTCAGGCAACTCAAAACTTTCTTATAAATTATTAAAATATTCTATTGAAGGTTTAGATATTGAAGCATCACCTGAAAAGAAATACCTATATAATAAATCATTGATTTATATTTATCGAATGGAGGCCTTAAAAGGTGATGTGAAAAAAACGTTAGATAATTATCTTTTACTTTATAATAATTATGAAAAGGTGCCAACGCTTGAGCGGGCGATGATAGCAAAAGAGTTGGCCGCTGGTTATAATAAAACTAAGCAATATGATAATGCCTCCAAGTTTGTAGATGTATGTTTTAAAATTTTAAAAGAAGGTAATATTAGTGATCTAGATACCTCGTATGCTTGCTTGTATGAAAAATTGATAATTAACTTTGTCCGTTATGAGGAGGCAGAACCCCAAGAGGTTATAGATATGTATAACAAAATTTATAATTATTATGAGAAATTAATAAGAAAAAAAATTAGAGAGAGAGAATTATTAGCAAAATTAGTAAATATTTTAGAGGCATTTATTGCTAAAAAACAGGAAGATATTGCATTAGAGGGCTATTTAAATATTTTAAATATGGTTAGAGAAGTTAATAATATTCCCAATGAAAAGAAATTTTTATATTCGAAAATTTCAGATCTTTATTATCAAAAAGGAAAGAAATTAGAGGGAGATATTTATAAACAAAAAAGTGATGAAATGGATAAAATAATTAATAGCTCAGGTTTAAAATAATATGCTCAATTTATTTTAATTTTATTTATTTAGTATTAATGACCATCCAAATTTTGATAACCTTCTAAAAAGAAATTCTTTCATTGGATCGGGATAAGAAATAAAAATGTTTTTATTAATAAAATCCTTCATGAATCTAATGAAAGTTATATCTTGAAATACTTCATGCCGAAAAAGAATAAAAATAAAAAAAGTAAAAACATGAGTGGTAATACAAAGACCTTTGGTAAACTCTTCTTTTTGGATATCACTCATATCTTGACCATCAAATATACCCGAGTGATAAGCAAGGTTTAAATCAAAAAGAGCAAAACCAATCGGAAAGTCTAGCATTAATTCCTCATATGTAACATCTCGGTCTTCATTGGTAAAACGGTGTCGAGTAACTTTTGTAAGAAGATCTGTTCTTATTTTATTACCAGAAATATAATTATTTTTTAAACTATCAAGTAAAGAACTAATGGCCCGCTTTGCTCCTGAAAGGAATATATCAAAATCGGTAATATTGTTTGAAATATAATCATAAAAATTTTGATGAACACTTTCTAGAATGAAATTTGTTAAAGTATCTTGATGTTTTTCAATTAATGAAAATATATCAGGATCTATTAAATCGGTAACTTTTTCTTCATATATAATATTCATCAAATAGTACCCAATTTGAAATTAGTACTGAAATAAAAATTTAATTTATTAAAATGGATGTATATATATTTAATTACCTATAAAAATGGTGATCCGTCTACAATTACCAATAAAAAAAGTAAAAAAATAAAAAATAATGTTATTAGAAATTAAGGAGTGTTTCAGGATGATGATTTAGATTATATAAGGGGTCTTGTTGATTAAAAGTAATGCCAGAGATTATTTTCTGATA
>JADGAM010000171.1 GCA_015232015.1 Oligoflexia bacterium
TCAATGAGTGCACCAGCAACAACTTGAACATCACCGAATTTACAATCTTTGCTATATCCAAATTTTTTTAATGAATCTTCATTCTTGCTTTCAAAATACAACGTAGTTACGTCATAAAACACTACCGCATACGAAATACCACTCAAAATCCCTGCAGCTATCATAACTTCTACTAAGCTAAAACCTTGCTTTTGCTTTTTCATTGCTAATCATCCGTATTCTAAATAAAAATAAATAATATAAATCTTAAAACTTAAGTTTCTGAGGGCATTGCCCCCTTAGCTTAACGGCAGAAAGCTGTTTTTTCATAATAGGGGTTAAATGAGCAGCCCCTCCAAAGTATATAATCTATAAGTTTAATAGATAGATTTAATATGTGATCAGCTTTGGTGAATGAATGTTCCCATATAGTGTCCAAGTCGGTTTTGTCGCAAGTTCCTCAAGGAATTTTATTGACCCTCCATTGTTTCCGATACGGAGTTAAATCAAAATTGTTTTTGTAATTTTTATTTTTCAGGATATATTAATGGCAAACATGAATCGTTCACCATTTGACAATGATATTATTTTGCTTTCAATTCATTGGTATTGCAGATACTCACTCAGCTATCGCGATCTAGAAGAAATATTAGAAGAACGTGGAATAGAAGTAGACCATTCTATAATTAATCGATGGGTAAAAAGATATACTCCTGATTTAGAAAAAAACTTCAGGAAAAGAAAAGTGCCTACTGGTGGATCGTGGAGAATGGATGAAACCTACGTAAAAGTTAAAGGCAAATGGAAATATCTTTATCTGGCGGTTGATAAAGAAGGGAATACTATTGATTTTCTATTAACAAGCAAGCGAGATACGGTAGCTGCTTATAGATTTTTTGCAAATCATCAGAAACTTACGTTTTGAAATAATTCAAAAAACCTGTACAATAATATATCAATTCAGTCTGACAAAAAAAATGATTAAGGCCTAAAATAAAACGGGGCCATTTGCTTTTAATATGCCATTATTAAAAGGATGAAAACTGTGACAAAAATAAATCCAGAACAAGAATACGATAATGCTAAAAAAATAATTGAGGAAGTCAGTAAAAATCAATTTTCTCAAAATAGTATTACTTCGCTCCCGAGTTTGACAGTTGTGAATGTAACTTGTTGATTTTACATAATGTTTTTCATATTCGTGTACTACGGAAGGTATTTTGTGAATTTTTCACTTGATAGAACTGGTGGAGGAGTCTTAAGTTTTACGATGTCTAATATTGTTTGAGCATACTCAGAAATTTTTGAAAAAATATAATATGATTTATTTTCTGCACTAACTTTGGATACCTGTAATGAATTTATTGCCTCTCTGATTGAAGTTGGTGATGTTTCTCTAAATTTTTTTTGGCATTCAATTTCAATTGTTCTTTCCAAAACCAAAGCAATAAAACATAGACAAAAATGCCCCTGAATTCTATTGGGTGTCCAATGAAATATTGGTCTTGCTTCTAATTGAGTTTTTAGCGTACGAAACAAATTCTCTATCCTCCAAAGTGAATGGTACGCATCCAGTACTTCGTTTGCAGTCAAACTCTTTTTTGAAAATTCAATACTGTAATAACCATCCCATTTACTATCATCGATAATTTTTTTTTCATTTAATTCCACTGAATCGATATTTGCATTGATGTATTTTTTTGCTCCACGCTTGTTATTTATAGAGGAAGAGTTGGCAACTATGTCTTTTGCTTTTTCAATCAATCGTTCTCTGTCAGCTCTATCTTTTCTGGCCCTCTTCGAAGAATAAGTGGCCACTATTTGGTCTTTTATTTTTTTCTTCTCATTATTTTTTGTAACAACATCTCTTTCAATTTCAATGATTTTATATTTTAAAATTTCATCTTTGTTTTTTGAAATATCAATATAATTATCATCAGACAAAACTTCATTGCGGATATTTGCTTTCCCACTTCGCACTCTATGTCCGACAATAAAATTAAACCCCTCTCCAGCGTCTAATATTTTAGTTAAATTCTCGCCAGAATTAATTCCCCTGTCACAAACAACAATAACCTCAGAGATATTAAATTTGCTCTTAATTCTATTAATAAAATCTGTAAGTGTACTGCCTTCATAAGTGTTTCCACTAAAAATTTCGTAATCAAGAGGTCGACCTGTTTTATCAATGAGTGCACCAGCAACAACTTGAACATCACCGAATTTACAATCTTTGCTATATCCAAATTTTTTTAATGAATCTTCATTCTTGCTTTCAAAATACAACGTAGTTACGTCATAAAACACTACCGAGATATCTAATTTAAAAATATTTTTTTGTGTAATAAAAAGATGTTGTTTGATTGGATCAATATTTTCCGCAAGAAAATCTAGCGTTCGATAAATGTTTTGCAAATCGATAGTTTTATTTTGTATATACCAATGTTGATTTTTATAAGAAGCATACTTACTCTTAGGATTAGCCAATCTTTCAGAGATTAAAAAATTAATAATATTCAATGCATCAATTTTTATTTTTCTTCCATCTAATAATTTATCGATAAGACTATGAATACCAAAGAACTCAAGCAATTTTTTTGTTATTGCCATTGCACCCCAATTCTGTCTGCAATCTTCTTGTATTAGTGAGAGAGGGACTGCTTCTTCACAACTTGTGCAATATGAAAGCAATTTGAGAGCTATTTTTTTTATTTCCTTTTCATTCAATTCATCGATGGCACCAAAGCTTACAAGATTTTCATGTCGTACTTTTTCTTTCTCGCGAATAGTTCGCGCTAAGTAGAGATATTTTTTATTAGTACCAGTAAGTTCTTTAATAAACATCCAACATCCTTGTGGTAATATTTTAATAATCGTATACCACTTATGTTGAAATTAAAAGAATAAATATATAGTTATTTCGTAGACTACATTTTTATGGCAAAAAAGAAGAAAAAGAATGAATTATCAATGGGTTATCTAATACTTTTTTGATTTTTATGATAAAAATGAAGTTATTCTGTCAAACTCGGGAGATGGATATTTTAATCCTACTGAGCGCGAATTATTTAAACCTATAATAGATTCACTTCTTATGTATCGTGATCGATTTTTCCTCTTAGCAGATTTTAAGTCCTATGTTGATACTCAAAATATGGCCTCTCATCTCTACACCAATAAAAATGAATGGACAAAAAAATCCATTATTAACACTGCTCGTGTTGGTAAATTTTCCTCTGACAGAACCATTAGTGAATATGTTCGAGATATTTGGAAAGTTAGTCCATGCCCTATTACCATTAATGATAAATAATAGTGATAAATAATTATTATATGTAAAATGTTTAAATTTCACTCTGATAATCTTAGCTTATTAAATTGAATAGAAGATCCCTTTGTCAAAAAGCTCATTTTTTTTTCCTAAAAACACTCCACCTCTTTTGTTTAATTTTTTTTATTCAGAATAATTTGTAAATACCAATTCTTTAGTTAAAAGACCATAGTAAAATGATGCGAGTTCTGTCCAGAATAAGTTGCTAAACTACAACATCGAATGAATCAACCAACCTTAACTTCACAACCAAGTTACCGAACAAATCAATCTTATCTTATCTTATTGACTTTTTTAATTTCAGTAACCCAAATCGTGAAGTAATTCGTCATGCGTTAGTATATTAAAGTTTATAGCACCAATGCCGTTAAGTTATGGCACTCGAATACTAGTCACAGAAGTCCAGTGAACTTTTTAGTAAATGAGGTTAATATTATAATTATTCAGAGATAGATTAGGAGGTCGAAAAAAATGTTAAAAACTTTATTATTTGTAATGGTGTTTATCAATGTAATAATTTTCTCTTCTATAATTTTGGCAAAAGATGAAATAAGCGTATACAAAATTTCAGTTTATAGTAAGTTTGGGCAATCCATGGTTGGTCTTGTGCCAATGACCGGGTCACCTTGGGGACACATATATCTTAAAAAAGATGATACAAATGCTAAAAAATTAGCGGAAGAAATAAAAAAAGTTGTAAAAGAGATTTATATTAAAACTCAGGTGTATGAAGCTTACGGTAAGATTGTTTCTGTAAAAGTTGAGGAAATGAATGTACCTGCTGATGCGGAAATAGATTTTAGTAAAATAACAGAGTCTGGCCCCACGGATACAGATAAGGATAAACAGGCCACTAAAGTAAGTACAGTGTTAGATATTAATAAGACTGAAGAAATTGAACAATATATGCCCTCACCATCAGAAGTTCCCGATATTTCCCAAGAAAAACTTCCTTTTAAAGAAGATGAACACGAAGATAGTCCGAATGCTGACATGAATAGGGAGACCAAAGAATTCGCAAAAAAAGAATATGAAGAGGCGATAAAGAGAAGGCAAGAAATGATCTCACCAGAAAAAATAGCAGCAATGCAAACGCATCAACATAATCTCATAACCGACCAACTTAGAACTAATCGGTTTTGTGATGAATGTAAAAAAACTGGCAATATGGAGATCCGTTGCAAAAGTTGTGATTATGACTTATGTACTTCATGCAAAACTATTTTTGGTACTTTAGATAAATTAATAGTAGAAGGATCAAGAGACAAAACCTTTAAAGAATCCTTATTAAAGATTTACCAAAAATTACCATCTTCTGAAGCAAAAGTTGCCGTTCTTGGAAGATATCCAATTTATGCCGATTATCCAGAGTTGCTAAAAAATGTTTTAAACGAAGATTATAAAGCAGGAGCAAAGATGCTTATTTCTTTGCTCACTAAACCTCAATGGGAAAAGAATACTCAAGCATCACTAAAAGTCTTAGAAGAACTTATAAGAACTAATTCTTTTCCAATTGATCTTGTAAGTGAAAAGTTACCTGGTTTGATCAAGCAGCTTATCGATAAGGATGATAAAGAGTTAACTAATGCCATTATTAGGAATGTTTTATCTCAACCGCTTTGGGTTAAATATCCTCAACTGCTACAGCAAATTATCAACAAGAATGATCTAACCCTGACTCAAAATCTCATTAAAGACGTTTTATCAGAACCACAATGGGCCAATCAAACAGAGTTTTTGCAACAACTTGTAGATAAAAATGATGAGCATATCGATTCCTCTATCGTTAAGTATGTTTTTGGAGGAAAAAACTTTAAACATTTTTTTGAAGAGGTCAATTCGACAAATAACTATAAGGTTCTACAAAAATTGCTAGACAGAGGTAAATTAGATCATGAAATTGCTTCATTTGTATTAACTAAGGAACAATGGAAAGATCATCCAGAATTTGTAGAACAACTTTTAAATAAAGGTACGATAGATGGAGTGATGGTCTATAATGTTTTAGGTAAAACTCACTGGATAAATAACTCTAAATCTTCTGAGTGGGTAGATAGGATATTAAAAAAAGGTAAAAAATATGACCAGGCGATTGCTTTTAGGGTTTTAAATAAAAAAAAATGCAAAGAAAATAATCCTAAATGGGTAGAAAATCATATAAAAGAATTTTTGGATAAGCGTAGTGCAGATCAAGGTATTGCTCAAGCTATTTTAACAAAAGAATATTGGGCGGATCATTCAGATTGGATGGAAGAAATTATCAATAGGGGAAGTGCAGACTGGCACATTGCCGATGCGCTAGGTAAAGAACACTGGAAAAATCATCCTAAGTGGGCCGAATGGGTGGGACAAATAATTAAAAGGGGAACAGAAGATGCCAAAATGTTTTATAGTGTATTGGAAAATGAGAAAAATCATCCCAAATGGGTAGAATGGATGGATCAAATAATTAAAAGGGGAAAAGCAGATACAAACGTTGTTGAAACTGTTTTGAATAGTAAGGCCAGTAAGAATCATCCAGAATGGCTTGATCAATTTATTGAGAGAGGTAATGTTAATGGGGAGATCATTAGGAAAGCTTCACAAGACGATTTTTGGAAAGATCATCCTGAATTCGTGGAGAAGCTAATAAAAAAGGGTGTTGAAGATATTGATTATCTTTTTACTTCAGAATCAAACCCATATTGGAAAAATTATTATGAACGTTTGCTAGGAAAGAAAGGTATTAACGCTGCTGATATCGGTAAATTTTTGGCCCAAAATGATAACGAAAAACGATTAGCAGAGATTCGTAAGGCAATTAACAGTAAAGATCCAATTGTTATAGCAAAACTTCTTGGAAACAAAGATAATCATATATTATTTGGAGGTTGTATTAATTCAGAAGAGTTAGTTCCTCTAAAAGAACTTAAGGAAGATTTTTCAAACCTACAAGATATTGCTGAAAAGATTGTAGAGAAACTAAAAAATAGAAAATAGTATTGGGTGCCAAGTATTGGGTGCCAAGTATTGGGTGCCAGCAGACATTTTGAGTGAATGCTGCTTAGTTAAGAAACGGCATTTACCTTCCTTTTGTTATAAACCGAACGACAATATTCGGTTACTTTAGATTTGCCTATATGCTTATCCATGTTCCAATGAATTTTTCTTGCGAGCTCCCTTGGTAAAGTTAGGTACCGATGATAATACATGATATTGAAAATATGAAAATATGATTTTTTAATTCCCAATTCCGTTTCCAACAAGTTCTTAGTATAATTAGACTTCTAAGTAACCATCCATCTAAGAGTATTTTTCACGCAATTTGCTTGAGAGATTTTTTACTCCCTCGATTGAAGTGGCCGCTGAGGTGGACGCTGCACTGGTTTTTGTTTCTCTTGTTTCAGAGGAAGCAAAGATATTCGATGAAACAATCAAATGCAATAAAGCTACATAAAGTAAAAAAAAGTTGATGTTTTAACAGTCAGTTTTGGCGTACTCATTTTTTATCTCCAATTAAAACGCTCTGCCACTCAAAATGTGTCCTGGCACCTATTCCAATATTTTATTTGATTTTTGAAAGAATATCTACGGCAGATTCTAATTTGCTCTCTTCCTTCTGTACTTCCTTATAAAACTCACAATTAAGGCAATTACCCAATTTAGCAGCAAAACTGCCTTGTACCTTCCCTCCACAATATGTTCCCGTTATGGCCCAACAACTTCTACCTCCATTTACACCACCATGTATTCCATTTGCCTTACTGCAAGTAGCGGCAGGACAAACACCCAGCTCGTTTACTTTTTTACCACCAGGCTGACGTTCACACTGTTTTTTTTCCCAACAATTTTTTTTTGCTCCCATTTAAGTGTTCCTTAGTTTTTTATTTTGTTATTTCCTTAGTTTCTTTAAAGTAAATTTTTGATTAATGACTATTGTAACTATTGTGACTCTTGTTGATTCGGTATGAATGAAATATTCTTTAGAATTTAATTCATTTATTTAATTATTTAATTTACTCATATCTTCGGAGATAAAAACTAAGAGCATTTTATTAAAAATCAAATAAAATCATCGCAAATATATGGGCGCCATTATCTTCGAAGTATCACTACTACTAGCACCACATGGCTTAATACCTAAATAATAAGTAACAGCATTCACTCCATCAATGCTATCTAAAATTATCGTGGTAAAATCATTATTACTATTGGTTTCGACATTTAGATCGCTTTCTATTTGTAATTTTAATTTCTGATTACACTCAGACCATAGTGCTTTTACACTGGAAACATCATGAGTAAATGTAAAATTATTACTATAATTGCTTGGTGCCCTTGAAAAATTATGATTAAAACTTCGCAGTACATTTGTTGAAAAACTATATTTTACATCTAATGTACCTTTGGCCCCATTAGAAATATTTGCAAACCCTCTGTAATCAAAACGAAAAACAGCAACACTAAAACCCGCAGGAATGGTAATTGGTATAGAAAGTATACATTTTTTACTTTCACTACTAATGCTAGTACTAGCACCAGTAGTACCAGCAATTGTAGTAGTAGCCGTACCCTCGCCTGCCGATGCAGTGAAATTATTAAACAAAATGCTGATAGCTTGATTATTCGGGGCCAGTGCTGTTGCAATTGATCTTTCAGGACAACCATTTCCACTATACGAGGGAGCCGCAAATTCAATCTCTCCTGCACCTGATCGCACTACTTTTATTAACAAATTTTGCGAAGTAGCTGTGGCCCCTTTGTTGTCAGTTACTGTAACCTTAGCATTATACTCACCGGCCGAAAGATAGGTGTGAGTTGCAGTTGAAGACATGGATGATGTAGATGATGTAAATACATTTTCTACTCCATCTCCAAAGTCAAATTTGTAATTAACAATATTACCGTCTGTATCAACAGATTTTTGAGCAGAAAAACTAACTTTTAAGGGTAAAATTCCGTCTACAATATCCGCTTCAAGCAAAGCGCTAGGAGTATTATTTTTTATTTTACATGCTATCAAAGAGAAACATAGAAAAGACAACAGTAAAAATTTCCACAATAATGCCCATTGCCTGTTCACAATATTCCTCTCGATAGTAAATAATTTGTTTTGATAATTATGTTTGATAATAATTATGTTTTTGAATGAAAATTATCCTCCGAATTGCTCTGTGAACAAAACATTATTTCAATATCTAGCAAAAATTTGAAATCAATTATTTAAATCAAATAGATAGAAAAATATTTTTTTCACCAACGATTTAATATATGCTCATGAGTGCCATATTATTGAGGCACTAAATGTTAAAGGTTAAATGTTAAAGGGAAATATCAAAATAATTTTTAGATGCTGTGTTCTTGTAAAATTAATAGACGGAATTGGTTTCATTATTACACCTTTTCTTTTAAATGGTATCAGATCTCCCTTAAAAACTATCAATAAACTATCAATATATGACAAATAAAATGGCATCTGCCTTGAATGAAAAAATTTACAGTGAATATTTTATTATTTTTGCCAAAAAGGAGAAATTGAGAATGAGCAAAAACTTAATGAAGATCATGCAAAAAATTGCTTTTGCATCTATCATTGTACTTGCTTTAAGTAGCGTAGTACTTGCTGATCCAACAAGACCAGGTGGAAGACCAGGCAACGGCGGTGGAGGTGGTGCCGGCAATCACGGTGGTGGAGGAAGTCACGGAGGTGGTG
>JADGAM010000172.1 GCA_015232015.1 Oligoflexia bacterium
TAATATTTTTAACTTCATTTGATATTGCATAACCAAAAATAATTAATTGAATAATTGGTACACCAAAAAGAAGTACCGTCATTCGTGGATCACGTAAGGTTTGCAGTATCTCTTTTTTTATAAATCCTAATAGGGAATTCATAGATACTCTCAATTATAAAAGATCATTAAATATCATTAATGATCATTCTAAAGTTCGTTGAAATTTTTTTATGGACACATTAATTAAAATAAAATTAATAAAAAGTAATGCTAAAAGTGAAGGCCATATTTCTAAAAATCCTGCTTCTTTTAAAAATAGAGTTCTAACTATTTGTAAAAACCAGCGGGCGGGAAGAATCATAGTAAAATACTGAAAAAATTTGGGCATACTTGATATTGAAAATATAAATCCAGAAAGAAGCATAGTTGGTAAAAATCCCGACACCATCGCCATTTGCATGGATACTGCTTGTGTGCGTGCTACCACGGAAATAAGAGTTCCTTGCGCTAAGTATGCTGTTAAAAAAAGGAAACAAGCAAATATGAAAAAGAGGTGACTTCCTCTAAAGGGAATATTAAATCCTAAGCGTGCTATTAGATATACTAAAAAAATAGCAAACATTCCAATTATTGAGTAAGGAAGAATTTTTCCTAAAATTAATTCTAATGGAGTTATGGGAGTAGAAAGTAATAATTCCATTGATCCATTTTCTCAAAATATTAAAATAGAAACTAGATTTTTATATAATGGAGAATTAAAGAGCACAAACAACACTCATTAGTCCGGGAACAATAAAATATGTGCTCTTTAATTCTCCATTATATAAAAATCTAGTTTCTATTTTAATATTTTGAGAAAAATTTTCTTCAAACAACTCTTGTCTCATCTGAAGTTGTATACCGTAAAGATAACTAAGGGCCGGACCTAATATCGCATTATCAGAACCATCAGCAATAAACTGTAGAAATGGCATTTTTTTACTTTTAATGTCTTTTTCAAAATTATGAGGAATAATAAGAATTGCTTTAATATTTTCGTTTCGTATTTCTTTTTCATGATCACTTAAATTCTTTTTTTCTTTATTTATAACTATAAAAGATCGTGACTCAACAAAAATTGAAATTAATCTTCTAGACGAATAGGAGTGATCTCGATCATCAATTCCTATTTCAATATTTTTTACATCCAGGTCAAGTGCCAAACCAAATAAAAATACAAGAAATACTGGCATAACTATGGCCATAATGAGAGTAAAGGGATCTCGCCATATATGGGTTTTTTCTTTTAATGCTACTGCCTTCATTCTTTCAAAGTTCATCGCGCTTTCCCTTCTACCAATTCAATAAAAACATCTTCTAATGTGGCAGATAGTGTGGCAGAAATTAAATTTGAATCTGCTACGTCTGTGTGAAGCTGAAGACAAGGATAACGACTTTTTAAATCATTACCAATTTTTTGATCATGAAAAACAATATGGTAGTAGAGTCCATAAGGCCAAGCGTTTAATAATTTTTCATTTTTGTATTTTTGGATTTCATCCTTCAAGGAGCTCGGCATTTTCTCTTCTAAAACAACACAAATTCCATTGGGAAATGTTTGTACTTTTAAATGCTCTGGAGAATCCAGCGCAATTATTTCTCCGGCACGCATGAGTGCAAGGCGCGCACAATTTTCTGCTTCATCCATGTAATGAGTTGTTACTATAATAGTCTTTCCTTGTTCGGCCAAAGTTTTTATTAAATTCCAAAATTGCATTCTAGCAAATGGACTTACACCGGCGGTAGGTTCATCAAGAAAAATAATATCGGGATCGTGAAAGAGGGCGGCCGCCAGGGCCACTTGTTGTTTAAGCCCACTAGCAAGAGAAGATACTAATTTATTTTTCTTATCACCTAAAGAAAGCCATTGATTAAGATAATCACATCTTTTCTTATAAAAATCCTTTTTAATTTTTCTTAGTGATGCCAAAAATTTCCAATTTTCTTCTATAGTCAAATCATCATACAAAGTAAACTTTTGAGACATATAACCAATGCGACTTTTAATTAATTCCGCCGTATTATTATTTTTTCCAAAAACTGTTTCCGCAATTTGTACTTCTCCTGAGGAAGGGATAAGCAGTCCACACATCACTCGAATAGTGGTTGTTTTTCCAGCACCATTGGCCCCAAGTAGACCAAAGATTTCTCCCTTATTAACTTTAAATGATACATTTTTTACTGCTACAAAATTATCAAAAGTTACAGAGAGATTTCTAACTTCTAACATCGCTTAAATTCCCTCCGTTTGCTTTATAAATAGTTCATTGAAATTTTTTACATTATTTTTTATTAAAAGTTCTGAGGGCATCCCTGAAAATAAAAGTTTTCCATCTTGTAATAGATGTGCTTTCGAGCATCGTTCGGCCTCATCCATGTAAGCGGTGGATACTATAATTAATATTAATTCATCTCGTAGTGTATATAAAAGTTCCCAAAATTCACGTCGTGATATTGGATCTACTCCATTAGTGGGTTCATCTAGTAGTAATATTTTTGGAGATTGAAGTAGTGCACACATTAAACCTAATTTTTTATACATTCCTCCTGAAAGTTTTCCTGCAGGTCGCTCTACAAATCGTTCTAGACGAGTAATTGCAAGAAGTTTTTCTTTTTTTTGTTTATAAAGTTGTGGCGGAAGTTGGTATAATTTTGAAAAAAAATCTAAATGTTCATTAATAGATAAATCTGCATATAAGCTTTGCCTTTCTGGCATGTATGAAATTAGATTCCTATAGTCTTCCACAAATTTATTATTCGAATGAGGCAAATGAGGCAAATGAGGCAAATGAGGCAAATGAGGCAAATGAGGTGAATGAAAAGAAATTGATCCGCTAGTTGCCGTAAGAAGACCGGCCAACAAGCGAATAAGAGTTGTTTTTCCTGCACCCTCTGGTCCAATTATTCCATGAAGTATTCCTGCTTCAAAATTTAATGAAATATTTGAAAGGGCCTTTTGCTGGCCCTGCTGGCCCTGCTGACCCTTAAATATCTTTTCTAATCCCTCAACGGTAATTGAGATTGAAGAATTATTTTCCAAGTTTTACTTCCAAATTCATTCCAGGATAAGTTTTTAAATCGCTTTTTTCTAATAAAACTTTTACTCCATAAACTAAACGTTCTCTTTCTTCTCTGGTTTGAACATTTTTAGGAGTAAATTCAGCTTGTGGGTTAATATGAATTACTTTTATTTTTATATTTTTATCAAATTGAGGAAGATAGGCGGTTAACTCTTTTCCTAAACTAACAAGTTTGATCTCTTTGGCCGCTAAATAAATATAGCACCAAAGTTCATTTAAATCAGCTATAGTTAAAAGCTTTTGGCCTGGCAAAACTAATTCTCCTTTTTCCTTATAGACTGCAATGATTGTTCCTTTTATAGGCGATGAAATATCACACCAACTTTTCCTTACTTGTAATTCTTGAAATTTGCTTTGAGAATGTTCAAAATTTTCTTGAGATAAAGATCCTTCCCGGCGTAATTTCTGGGCGCGCACCCAATCTTTTTGAGCTTGATCTAAAGAAACAAATATATCTTCACACTTAAGTTTAACCAAAGGAACATTAAGATCAACATTTTCTCCTTCCTTAACTAATACCTGGGAGACCGTTGAACTTACTTGTGCAGAAATATCAATTAAGGTTGCTTCGATTGTCCCAGAGTATACTCCATCTTGAAGCATATTTTGATAAATACGCATTCCTCCAATACTAAGTAATGTTATGAATACACAAATAATTAAAATTTTTTTTATCATTTATTTTCTCCTAAAAACTCTAATTGAGCTATTGCTTGATTTTTCGTGTACAATAAGAAATCAATTTGAGTTTTCCATTCCAATACTTTTAAGTTTGCATTTTGTACTTGCAGATAATTTGATTTTCCATTGATATAACTTTGATATGTTAATTTTGCTAATGTTTCAGCATCTTTTATCCCAGTCTGGGAAATATTCATCTGCTCTTTTAATTGGAAAAGAATTTGATTCATCTTCTTTGTTGTGCTTTCAAATTCTCTTTTTAAATTTTCTCTTTGTGATTGAAGGAAACGTTCGGAGGCATAATAGCTTGCAATTTGTCCTGAACGTTTTCCGCCGTCCCACAGGGGCATGGTTAATGTAACAAAAATACTATTTTGATAATAATTTTCATTTTTGGTGCCATCAGGATAATCAAGTGATGTTCTTGCTCCTATATTAACTCGAGGGTAATAACTTCTTTCAATGCTTTCCGCTTTTAATTTTTGAGCAAGTTGCAGATTTTCTAATTGTAAAAGTGCTGGATGTTTTAAATTTAGAAATTTGAAACTGTCTTTTGTATTTATAGTTGAAGTTGTATTTGCTTTATCTTGCAGATTTGTTAGTGAAGCTATAGGAAGAAGATCAATAGTCCCATCTCTGTCTACAGTGTTATTGTCTCCGATCATGAGTTTTTTTAAGTTAACTAGCTTAGATAAAGGTGCCACATCTCTAAAACCGTTAGCTTGCAGATTTAAATCGCTTAAAGTTGTAATTTTACCTAAAATAATAATGCCCTTATCATCTACGCCGTTGTAATTTAAATTTACTTTCGTTAAATTAGGCATAGACAACAATGCATCCAAGCGATAAATGCTATTTTTTGAAAGCTCCAGTACAGTTAGCTGGGGTAGAGTTTTTAGTGGTGAAATATCTGCAATACCGGAGGCGGTCAGATCTAGAGAGGTAAGTTTCAGAAGTCTATTATTTGTTTCCTGGCATTGTTCAAAGTCATTGGCCACAATCCCAACTTTTTCCTTCAAAATTTTTACTGCTGTCTTAATTTGGGAAGTTGTTGAATTATCCATGCAAAAATCTATAAAGCTTTGGTGTAAAAGAGCATTGGTGGAATCACAGGCATCTCCAATTTTATCTCCATCTACATCAGACTGGTCTGTGTTGGATACATTAGGACAGTTGTCTTGTGTTGCTGGAATACCATCTCTGTCACTATCGCCACCTCCATCGATCCCGCCTTTACAAGAAATTAGTAGTAAACTCATCAAAGAAAAAATTATAATTTTAGTTAAAAAATTTGATAAATTTGATAAATACATTCTGTTCATTGTTGGCCTCTTTGGTCTTTTTCTTAATTCTCTAATTAGTCACCGGTGCAAAAGCGCCAGCGACTAATTATTTTAATAAATTTTAATTAGATATTTTCATATAAGTTGCTTCAACTTTATAATTGAAACTCTCTTGATATTCATTCTTGATCATCATATAGATTTGGCCTGGACCACTAAGACTACATTGGGCCTGCCCAGTAGTTTCAACAAACCTCTCCTTACAATCAAATTGAGAATCAGTAGGAGCTCCCCCTTTTCTAACAAATAAGTAGGCATTTAAATTTTGAGCGCGAGTGTAATCTATTAATATTTTTCCGCTTGTGTTGCTAGTCTTAGCAAGTACCGATATATAAATTGCATTTGAGGATCCTCCTCCAGATGTAGAGCAAAATTCATTTACCTGACCAGTATAAAGAGGAGCGCAGTCATAGCTGGAAGTAGTTGGTGTAGCTCCTTTTTTCAGATAGAGATCAGCATCTCCACTAGTTAATTGCATAAGTGATAAGAATTTTTCTCCTTCAGCAACATTATCAAATGGTCCAAAGTGTTTCCATTCACCATTAGTTAAAGTAAAATTTAACGATTGAGATTCCGTTTTATTTTCAGTGTCGTAGGAAATAGTTACTTGATAATTGTTGTTGGCCTCATATCCATAAACACCAATATAAAATTCTCCTGGTCCTGCTAATTCACAAGACTCTACTGCCAATCCTTCTTTATAAGGACGACAATCATAAGTTGAAAGTGTAGGTTTAGCGCCTTTTTTTACATATAAATCAGTGTCTCCAGAAGTTGGAGAAAGTACAGCTTTTATTTTTCCATTAGCAATTGTGGTATATGGGCCATAATACCTTATATATCCACTAGAGAGCGTATTAGTATCAGTCACACTCTGAGAACCAATATTCATAGTGGATTTTTCTCCCATGTATTTTATATCATTCCAATTGATTCCAGATACTATAGTGGCGCTTTTTTCATATGGAAGCCATAAGAAATCGGGGTGACTCTTTTTAGAATTTCCAACCCATTCACCACCAATAATATTTCCACTACTATCAATTTCTAAAATGTATTCATAATCATCATAATGAGTGTAGCTATTAATTGTAGCACTTAAATTTCCATCTATATTTTGAGCTGATTCTCCAATATAGTGGAAACGCATTTTTACATGGTATAAACTTGCTGCTTGCAAATTAAAATTATATGTACTTCCAGTTACTCCAAGTAATTGATTAGCTGTTGTTGCACTTACGTGTTCTTGAAGTGTAATTTCATAAGCGCGAACAGGTTGATTCCATACTTCATCATCGAATGTTCTATCTTCTACAAATGATTCTTTCATTACTCCTAGGTAATTTGTGGTTACAATGTGAAATGTTCCGGCATTTGTATCTTTACACTCTGGATTGGTAGGATTTCCATATTCATCATAGGTAATTTGCGTTTCATCTAAATTACAACGAAGTGATACAAATTTTGTTTTAAGTCCGGTATTATATCCATAGGTGAGAAGTGCTTTAAGGTCATTAACTTTAAATTCGGTATTGTTAACTGTAATAGCTCTGAGTGGTTCGTTTTCCATGATGGCCGCAGGGGCCCAAGCATGACAAACACCAAACCAGGTAGGGATACAGCGACCAACAGTAGATCCATTTTTCTTGGCACAAGCTTCTCCGTTAGTGGAACTACAATCACTATTACTATAGCAAGTATTAGCATCTGTTTGAGCATCAATGCCATATTCTTGAGAGACTAAATTTTTAATACCTGTTTTAGAAAATGCTTGTTCATATTTTTCTACAGCAGAAAGTGTTGTAGATCCCGCCCAGCGATCATTGATACTGTCTTTGTATGTTGGCCAATATGATCCCGCCCAAGGAATTTTACTGGCCTCTCCTCTTAGAGGAAGTAATGCTATTTTAAAATTAAGATTGGTATTAAATAAGCTTGGATTATCATCTTCTCCCCAAGTGGAACGAGCAATACCACGGTTAATAGTTGCGGCGGTGGCGGTCAAATTACTGCTATTATTTGCTGCGGTTGCGGTTGTTCCTGCTGCTGTTCCTGTATTTCTTTTTAAGGTAACATTTATATTGCCACTTTGAGCAGTGAAAGGAGCAATACTCGCACTATTTCTTGCATTAGCAATACCAGTGAAAATATCGGTTACTTGAACTGGAAGTGCTGCTTGTACATTTAATGTCACACTTTTGTTTGCTTGTAATCCTCCATTATCTACTACTGTTAGGGTGACAGTGTAATTGCCAACATTTGTATATTGATGAGTGATTTGTTTACTAGTCACATCTTGAGTTGTCCCGTCCCCAAAATTCCATTTATAGAGTGTAATGGAACCGTCACTATCTTGTGATGTAGTGGCATCGAATGTTACAGTTACTGGTATTCTTAAATCAGTTGAAGGTGTGTAGGTAAAATTGGCCCTAGGAGCACCACTGGTCACCGCTATATTTTGAGAACATTGACTACTTTTTCCTACACTATCAGTAATTTTCAAATTAACTGTGATATTCCCAATAGAAGCAAATGCATAACTTTTAGTATTTACTGTCTCCGAAAATTTAGTAGATCCAGTAGATCCAACAGTCCATTCAAAATTTGTAAGAGTGGCCCCTGGATATTCAGCTTTAGAATTAGCGGCGTTTAAAATGATATTTTTATTTACGATTATTTCTGTGTAGGTTGAATCTACCGTAAATGCACAAAGAGGACTACCATCGGTCAAAATTAGATTTTGTTCTTTAGTACTATGGCGTCCATCAGAATCAAAAACGGTTAAAGACATTTTAAAGGTTCCTGCATTTGCATAATTGTGAGTTATAGTGGGAGTTTGAGTTTCCACATTTACTGACCCATCACCAAAGTTCCATACATATTTTGCAATAGTACTTCCTGGAAATATTGCTGTTGAGGTAGAAGCATCAAGGGTTGCAGTTGCAGGAGCGTAGTTTTTATTAATAGACAATGAATAAGTAAATTGAGCAGAAGGAGCACCGTCTGTTAGAGTAAAATTCAACTCTTTTGATCCTTCTCTATTTGAGTTATCAATGGCGATAACTTTTACTCGATAAGTGCCGGCCACAGTAAAAGCTTTTTGCATTGTTGGATTGGTATTTTCAATAATGTTACCATCACCCATATCCCACTTATATTTTACAATGGTGGCGTCTGGGAAACGAGTAGTGGTTTGAGAGGCATCAAATGTTATATTATTTGGAACAACCATGGCCGCAAGGGAGAGATGCATATCTAATTTAGCATCTGGAAAACCATTTAAAATTTCCACATTTTTACTTATCTTAGCTTCATGACCACCATTATCTTTTACTTTTAAAGATACTACAAAGATTCCGTCACTAGAAAAGGTATGAGATACATTTACTTTATCTGGCCCGCTCACTTCAGCACTGTTATCGCCAAAATTCCAGGTGTAGTTAGTGATACTACCATCAGGATCTGATGATTTTTGGCCATTAAAACTTAACTCGACTGGAGCATAATTATTTTCTCCATAGGTGATTTCAAAATCCGAGGTGGGTGTTTTGGGTGATTTTGAACATCCTAAAAACGTTAATGATGTAAATAATGTAAAAAATGAAATTATAACTAAATTTAAGCTCTTTTTTGATAAGATATTAATAAAAATTTGATTCATTAGATATTACTCCCCCTAACAATTAAAATAATTGCTAGCAATTGAAACAATTGCTATTGCTGTTTTTAGGAAATTTTAGCTTGCTAAATGTTTTTTATTGATAAATAATTTTAGTTTTATTTATTAATTCTTTTTTTTTAATGAGTTAGAGATATATGAAAGA
>JADGAM010000173.1 GCA_015232015.1 Oligoflexia bacterium
CTCCTTTAGGATGAGTCACTTCTACCTCAGTTTGAGAGGAAAGCCCTGCTATTTGGAAAAAGAATATTCCTGCCTTAAATTGCGCTTCTAAAAATGTATGTTTAACTTTGTGAGGTTTTCTTATGCTGGCGGCCCTTTCAAGTGAGTTGTTAAGTAAAACTGATTTTAATGCTTGAATATTTTTTAGAAAATCTGGGTTTTCTTTTTCATTCTCATTAATATTTAGAGAATAAAATTTAATTCTGGCCGTTCCAGCACTAAATTTTGCAGATACTGATAGTATTGGTACTACTGCTTTAAAATTGAATGAAAGAATTAAAGAGGTAACGTTTCCAAGATCTCTATAAACTTGGATGGTATTTTCATCTTTCCTATGAATATGTAGTCTTGAAATTACCGCTTGAGTGGCACCAAATTCTGCTTGCGCTTTAATTATTTGGTAGAGTGATAGTCCTGCATTTACATTTATTCCAGCACCTACAGAATCTGTAATTAATAGTGATTCGCCAATACTAAGTTGTTCTTTAAATTCACTCATTACTTTTTCTATTTTCTTTTGTTTTTCTTCTGGTTTTAGAGTTTCTAGATTGCCACTTAGAAGATCATCGAAAAAGTGTCCTAACTTATTTTGAAGTAGAGGAACAAGTATATTTTTAAAAGGATACTTTAAAGAAGCTTTAAAGCTTCTTATAGGACGAAGATGGGTATAGGTTCTAGTAAATGTTCCTTTAATTTTTGAACTTACTGACAAAGGAACACCAGCATTAATTCCCTCAACATTTAAGAAAACTCCAGCTTCCACGTTAAATCCAACTGCATCCGCTAATTGTACAGCATTGTCAGTACCTAGATAGTTTCCTGCAATCACATTTCTAGAAGCAATAATTTTAGCGCCAAAAATAGGATAGGCCCAAATACCAAGTGGAATAGGAACGATTTTTCCTGTTCTAAGGTATTCTCCTACTTGCTTGTAAAAAAGCTCTTCTTGGCGTGTTCGTAAGGCAGTATCAAAAGTGATATCGGTCATATATTTATTTGCTATGCCAATAGCACTGTTAATGGCCGTTGACATCGCTTTAGATTTTATAAAGGCAAAGATTTCACTTCTTGATAGTGGAGATTCAGGATCGCCAAAAGAAAATCTTGAAGCATATCCATCCCATTTTTCTTTTAGAAGTTTTCCTTTTTTTAAATACTCTCCACTAGTAATTATATTATTAACTTTTAAGATGTTAAATTCATTTCCAAGTTTAAACATCTCTACTAATTGATTTCTTCTTGAGATTAATTTTTCTACTAATAAATAGGCCACAGGAGTAGGTAAGTGTGCACTTTTAACGATTTCAATAAAGTCCTCTCTATGTAGAGACAAAATTTTTCTAAGCATCCACAAGGCATCTTCAAAGCTAATAGTAAACTCTTCTGCTGTTTCGTAAGCTAATTGCACCTGATTATTTACCACTCTACCTGCAAACCAATTAAATAAGTTAACACTTTCTGGTACGTCAACAAATGAATAAGGGATAAGCAGTGAGTTTAAAATTCTTCTTCCTTGAATAACACTTGAAGGCAAGTAACCTAATGCTAAGTTGTAGAGGTGATCTTGATCATCCATTATAACTACATCTTGTAATTCAATTTCATCACTAGATACTAAAGGACCATCTTTAGTTAAATCTCTTACATCATCAGGATCGGTTTTATCATCTAAAGAGGCATCATC
Source organism: Oligoflexia bacterium (assembly GCA_015232015.1). Taxonomy (GTDB): domain Bacteria; phylum Bdellovibrionota; class Bacteriovoracia; order Bacteriovoracales; family Bacteriovoracaceae; genus JADFZW01. The sequence continues at coordinate 1,724 of JADGAM010000173.1, forward strand.
ATCATCGGCCGCCGAGGTACTACCTGCGAATTCCTCTGCACTTGTATCGTTACTTGCATTAGTTGTAGAAGCAGCAGAAGCATCGCCTGGATTAATTGCTGTATCGTCACTATTTTTTTTGGCCCTTAGATGATCTTTATAGTTTACAATCCATCTTGAAGGATCCCCAAAAGTGGCCTCTGCTAATTTATCAAAAAAGAGTTCTTTTTCCATGTAACTCATAAATTTGATTTTAATTTTTGCTAAGTATTTTATAGAAGGAACGTTATAACCAATTTTTTCAAGAAGACTTTTTCTTAAAAGCACGTTGTGAATATTTTTATTTAACATTATAGCAAAGCTTTTCTTGAGTCCATCAGATGATTCTTTTTCGACAGTGAACCTAAAATTTCCAGAACGAGATGCTACTGGTGAAAGGTAATTTAGCTTATCACTATCTTTTACCTCTATTTCGCTTTCATTATTAGACAACGAAGCAGGTACTTTTTTATTACTCCAAAGTTCGGAAGTATCATCTGGATTTAATTTTGATAAATCAAATTTTCCATTACTATTAACTACCATTTTATAAGCATCATCTGCAGAGAGTAGTTTCCCATTATAAATTAAATCAGTGGCCGGACGTTGGCCAAATTCAAGAGGAATAAGGCCAGGAAGAAAATTAGGAGTGGCGTGAGCTAAGGAAAGCAGAGAGATAAAAGTTATGAGAATTATGGAAGTGGCGAAAGCCGCAAGGGCGGACCCTATCACCGGATAGAGAACTTTTTTCATATGATCATTATTTGCGATTTTGTTGCTGATTTTGTTATCATTGATAGTCATATTTTCTCCAAAGATTTCGTTATGCTTATTTGAGAGAGAGTACAGATATAAATAATGATTAGTTTAGTATACTAAACTAAAATATCTTGTGTTGATTACTATTAATAAGAAAGTAATGCAAGTTTGAATTATGAATTTATTTTTTTAAAATATAAAAAAGCTTTCATGAAAAATAACTTTGTATTAATTTGTATTAATTGGTTGCAATTTGAGACCACTTGAATGCCTGATATGCAAATTACAGATCTTCGATCTGTTACAGTCTTCGATCAAGAATAATTTTTAATTTTCCTGTACGTTCATTTTTTTCAATTTGGTCAAAAGAAACAATTTTAAAAGTTATATTCATAATTGTTCCTTTAGCTACTTCCTCTTTAAACATAGGTCTTTCTTTATAAAATACCTCTGTGAAAATTTGTTCTATAGCATTTATTTCTTTAAGATTAATTGAAGAGAGATCTGAGACTGCTAATCGCACAGTTAATAAATCTTTTCCAGAAATATGTTCGAGAAGTAATTGTTTGTTAATGATATTAATATTGTAATTAGTATTTGAGTAGTTTGATGAAACAGTCTTTATTACATTATTTATATCATCAATATTTACCGTCACAGGACCTACTCTTGCACCTTCTTCAGAACGACCAAGTAATTTAAATTTTTTATTAACGGATATCCAAACAGCATTATCACCTACTGGATAACGAATAATTGGCATTAATTTTCTAGTTAAATTGCTATAAACAAGTTTGCCAGATTTACCTGTAGTTTCGATAGGCATACCACTTTCTTCGTCAATTATTTCCATAATTGATGATTCGTTGAAACAAAAATGTTCATTGTATGCCATGTTTTTTGCTACAAATCCAAGATGACCTCCATCAACACTAGCATAACCAATAGATGAGATATAAATTTTAGGAAAAAAGGATTTTATTCGTTCTCTTTGATCTAAAAACATGCTTTCACCACCAAAAAAAATCTTAGTTATTGGCATATTTCTAATTTCATTAATTTCATTAGCAAATTCTAAGAGAGTAAGAATAGTAGTAGGAACACCTACTATTACGTTTATAGAAAATTCTTTTATTATTTTAATTGTATCATGAGCACTACACTGTCCAGTAATTGGAAAGTGTAATATATTAATTTTTGATTTTTCTAAGGACTTCATAATAAACACAAAGGAAGCATAAAGAGAACCTGAATAGAATATATTTGCAACCCTATCTCCATCATCAAGGCCAATTTGATCTATTCCTTTTGAAAATTCAGCAGTAAATGTTTCCCATTCATCTTTAGTGTAAACTGAAAATTTCGGGTTCCCCGTAGTTCCTCCACTTTTAAATACAATTCCTCCAGAAGCTGCAATGTCTGCAGTTAGTAAGTTATTATCTTTTATTGAATTATATTTCCAAAAATCTGCTTGTTTAACTATTGGAAGATCTGAGATTAAAAAATTACCACTTTCAATTTTGTCCAGTATTTTTTTTTCATTATATATATCATGATAATATTTAGAGTGTTTGCTTGCAAATTGTACAAGTTCTAAAAAATCGTAAACCATAATTAATTACTCCCGTAAATCAATGACATTTTTTAGTTTACCACTACCTGCGGTTTTGATCATCTCTGAGCTTTTCATACGACAAATCTCTAAGCATACTATACCTTCAGAGTAGATTTCCCCTAATTCTTGATAATAGTTTAAAATTAATTTTTTAATTTGCTCACAGCTTGTTTTATTTAACATTAAGCTATTATTAAATTCATTTATACATACTTTTATAAGATCAAGACCATTATCACTAGTCTCTAAAAGTATTTGCATTTCACCTTTAAAATCCAAATGATCTTGTAAAATATTTAAAAAGCTTTGGTAGTTTAAATATGGTCCACCGGCCTTAAATATGTCACCGTAACGACCAAGTAATTCAAATCTGATATCAGTACGTCCACAGAGACATTGGTTATTATTTTGATTTAATATGTACCTACCTAAATCTCCAATTTCATATCTTAAGATGTTTTGGCCTTTTCTAACTTTAGAGGTAAATACAAGTCTTCCAATCTCATCGCCATCAACTGGTTCATCTTTATCCATCTTTAAAATTTCAAGATTATGCAAAGAGGAGTGTAAATGTTGGCCACCTCCCTCTAGAAATTTACATTGATAACCTAATGGACCGGCATCTACACTTCCATAGCTTGCCGACTTAATTAATTTTATTTTGAAATTTTCTTTAAAGTAATTTTGTAATTTTTGATTAAAGTGTTCCCCCCCATAATAAATTTTTTCTACTATTCCAGCATTTTGTTTAAAAAATTCTTCATTGTTTTGAAATAGGGAGATTATATAACTAGGCATTCCCATTATTACATTAACTTTAAACTTTTTAATTGTTTGCGCTACAATTTGTAAATCATCATATGCGGCCATAGGTAATTGTGTAATTTTTAATTTCTCTAATATAGTAAAGAAACTTAAAAATCCTCCATATAATCCTCCAGCATAGAATAGATTCATTACTAAATCTTTTTTAGGATTAAGACCTAAGGCCAGTAATCCATCAGCGGCGGCACTCATTTGTTTATGATAATCATCATAAGTAAAGAAAGAAAATTTAGGTTCCCCTGAACTTCCACCACTTCTAAAATATAACTCACGATACTTATCTTCAACTAGGTTACTTTTTGCTTGAAATTGTTCTTTACTCATTAGCGGCCGTTTCAAAAGGCCATGCGTGGCCCGGCCATTCGTGGCGCGGCCATTCGTGGCGCGGCCATTTTTTTCGTAGAAATTATTTAAGTGTGCACTTAAATTTTTTGCATGCAAATCACCTAAGGCATTTATGGAATCAGTGAGTTTTAGGGAAACTTTTTTAACTAACCTTGGTAAAGTATAGGCCCCATCATGAGGTTCACCTGAGTAACTTGCAAGCATCTGACCCATAGGCGTAATTCTTGTTATTCCGGCATCGTAAAGTGAAGTAACAATTGCAGGCCATTCGTCCGCAAGAGCTGCTACCGCCGCCGTTTGTAGATAATTTCTTTTTGAAGAAAATGTAGAGATGATTCGACTTAAACTAATAGCTTTAAGCCATATTGTTCTAAAAAGTGGAGAGGCCCGTAATTCTTCTCTATAGTCATAATCAAGTAAAATTCTAAAATCATTTTCAGTACTTTCTAAAACAGCACCATGACCTTTTAATGATTCTAATCGATGTAATTCTACAACAAGAGTGATCTCTCCTTGTTCGCTGCTTGTGGGATAAATTGACTTAGCAACACTTCCTTTCTTTTCCATTACGGAAAATAATTTATCAGCAAAAGCATCTAGTTTTTTCTTTATAACATCATCGCGATCGTCATCCTCAACTTGTAAATAAACTATTTGTGGACTAGAACATGCTTCTTGTTCCATTAAAATTATATCATCACAAAGATCAGAGATGTTTTTTTCATTTTGAGTAGCTTTTTGTGTGAAATAAGCGATAGATATCTTGGGACCAAAAAGAATTAGAGGAGTAGTAGCGCTCATAAGCGATTTAACTCCTTCCATACTATTTTCTCCACCCCAAGCAACTACGCCGTCTGATAAGGAAAAAATAGCTTTTAATTTTTCTGTTTCTTTAGATGAGATATCAACAATATTTATAAAATCTTTCAAGGTATTACTTTCATCGGCGGCCAACAGTTGTTCAAAGAAAAATTGGGCAAAATTACTATCAAGATGAGAGGCCTTTAAAATATTTATGTTTTTAGTAAGTAACCCTTCAACTACACTCAATGGGCCTACACTTAAAGCATTTCCAGGAGTAATATGTGTTATAATACCAAGAGGTCTAAAACATTCAAAGATTTTATCTTCGCCAGCATTAGAAGAGGCCTTGATGTCGACTGCCTGAAATTCATATGGATCAAAATTAAAAAAATTTAAGTTGAACTCTCGAGCAATTTTTAATTTTAAATTATCACTATTACAAAAATCTAACATCTCTTTAATTGTTGCTTGAGCAAGTGTATTACTAAAACGTCCACTAGATAATATATATTCTTGAAGTTTTATGAAACCATTGTTGTTGTTGTTAATATTTTCAATCATCTTATCAAAGGCATTATACAAATATTCAAGTTTAAATTTTGATAGTGAATTTAATAATTGATTTTTTTCTTTTAATAAATTCTCATTATTAAATAAAATATTTTCTAAATCACTATCACTTATTAAGTTGCCTCTCCATAAATGTTTTAAATTCTTTAGATTGTTTAATTTTTTTTTCATAGCTAACTATACCTCTGCTTTTAGCAGCTCTGAAGCTGCAATTGCACAACTCATGCTCTTAGATACCTGAGCTCTTCCTCGGTGAATAAAATATGGGGTTTTAAGTCCACAGCAACAACTTTCTCCCGCATGAAGAGAGGCCAAATCACTCATAAGAACACTCATTGCAGGCATTGAAGTAATATATGGAGAAATTAGTTGTAGAAATCCAGTTTCCCCATAGGGAAGAGGTTTTAAAGTTTTAATGTCACGAATGATAACTCTCGACCAAATAGGAACATGAAGTTGATGTTTAGGACACTCTACATAAGGGATACAATGTTCAGCAGAGCCAAAACCATCCCGTAACCTCTCATTAGGAATACCAAGCATTTTTTCTATTAAAGCATACAACTCATCTTTAGAAATTGCTTGATCTTGGTGACCTTTCCAACCACCACCTAAGAATGTCATTGAATTTTTGTTTAGTTTTAAAGCAGGGTATTTTAATTCTTGCATTCTCTTCAAAGTAAAGTAAAGAAATGAGGGGAATCCAAAAATTCTTACAGGTAGTCCAGCTTGTTCGTACTCTTTCAAAGTTCTTATGGTACCAAAGACATCGAATTTGTGTTTGCTAGATTTATTTTCTTCGTTAGTTCCTACATATTTTAGGGCATAAAAAACATTTTCAATCGGAGCATATTTGCATAAGAAATTATCAGTGTAGGCAGTACCAATATTAGCCGCCCCCTCTGGTTCATAGGTGTAAAGAAGATAGTTGGTCTTTTCTTCACTAATAAAATTATAATATTTAAAAATTCTATCCACCATCTTTTGAGCAATACTTATAGACCATTCATCAAAAAATACTTGTGATTTTTCTCCTGTGGTTCCAGAAGAGGTAAGATGAAGAAATACTTTATTTTCATCAATGCTAAGAAGTTTATGACGTTTAAAGAAGTTTGCTAGAATAAAAGGAATTGTTGAAATTCCGTTTCGGTTTCCGCTATTATTATTGTTGTTGTCTAAAATTTTTTCAGCTAAAAAATTTTTGGATAGAAATAAATTTTTTATAAATCCACTTTTTTCATTTAATAAGTGATAGTTTAAATTTTCCACCATGGCCTTAATAAAGAGTGTTTCTAAGCTAATTTCTTGGTTTTTTATTTTAATTTTTTCATTATAATCCAAATATGGTTGTTCTATTTTACATAGAAAGTCTAAGTGAAAAAAATCAAAATTCAAATTTATAGCTAGGTTATTTTCAGTTACACTCATAATTTATTTAACTCCACAAAAATATGCTTCTTAGTGCTTATTACTAAGTTCTCATTTCTAATATATAATCTCATAAACAATGCAGGCAAGTACCTTTTGTAAAATTTACAAGACATAATAATTTTTAATGATTTTTTTGTTGAAAGATATATAATAACAACGCTATAAAGCAAAATATATAGGAAAAATATTTTCTTTTCTATTTGCTGTATTTACTTAAGAAATTTTTTAGAGGGGAATTAGCATGAAATCACAATTAACTTTTACTAGTAATATCGACCAAAAGATCATCTCGAAAAGGGTCACATTAGGAGTATTCATATTCATATTCATATGCCTTGGTTCTAACATAAATACTTTTTCTACCACTGCAAATGCAGAAGACGATCTATCAGTAGAGTTATCATCGGCCGCCAACGATACAATTCATGGGACAGCTTTAGATGTAGAAGGCTCTTATCAAACTGAAGATATTGCAAAACCTAGAAGAGATTTAGAAAGAGATAACAATGATTTGGCCCATAAGAAATTAGAAAATATGCGTATTCAAGAAGAAAAGAAAATAACAAAAAAAATCAATAATATGTTTGCTAATAACAAAAGCGCCAATGCTAACAATGAAGATGCTGATGCTGCTCAAACAGTTACTCCAGTAGTAAATGCATCGGAAATTAAAGAGGCACCTGTTAAAATTCTAGATGAAACTAATGTTAAAAATAATCAATTAATCTCAACTCTAAATATAGAGGAAGAAGATGCCAATAAAA
>JADGAM010000174.1 GCA_015232015.1 Oligoflexia bacterium
CACTGTAAAAATTCCAGTTATTGAACCTGCACCCTCTTTTGTTCCTGCTCTCTCTAATAACTTTGGCATTTTGGCAAACACACTAGGTGCATATCCACGATGTCCTGGTAATTCACCACTAGCAATTGCAATTTCTCTATTAGCAAAAGCAAAACGTGTTATGGAGTCCATCATCATTAAAACATCATGACCTCGATCACGAAAATATTCTGCAATAGTCATGGCAGTATATGCGGCCTTAATTCTTATTAATGGAGAAGTATCGGAGGTGGCCACAATCAAAATAGATCTTTTAAGTCCTTCTTCCCCTAAATCTGATTTAATAAATTCTAAAACCTCACGTCCGCGCTCGCCAACTAAAGCAATTACATTGATATCTGCTAAAGTATTTCTAGCAATCATTCCCAGCAAAACTGATTTTCCCACTCCAGAGCCCGCCATTATGGCCATACGTTGACCTTTACCTATTGTTGTAAAACCATTTATTGATTTTATTCCTGTATCTAAGGCCTCCCTTATCGCTGGTCTTTTTAATGGATTAATTTCTTCTCCAAAAATAGTTCTAACTTCAAATGGTCCTTCAATAGGCCCCTTATCATCTATAGGTAATGCTTCAAAATTTAAAACTCTTCCAACCATATCATCAGAAATTTTTATAGAATTTTTTAAATCTCGTAAATAGACTAAGGTTTCTGAATTAATTCCACTAACATCATGATAAGGCATAACAATGCATTTATTATCTCTTATTCCTATCACTTCTCCTATTACATGTTCACCAATTTCAGTCACAAATTCTACGCTAGTACCGATTATGGCCTTGGATAAATTTACCTCTACCACGCCACCTTTACAGGAAAATACTTTTCCAATTCGTTGATAAGGAAGAGTATGTTCAAATTGTTTTATTATTGGTTTTAAATCTATCCCTTGCATAAAAATCCCATCATTCATTATACGTCTAATTAGTCGCCGGTACTTTCGCGCCAGTGACTAATTACTTCTATATATCATCTACTGTTGCAAATAACTTATCTAATTCGTTCATTTGTGATTCAAATGAACCATCTAAAATAGCACTACTAGATTCAATTACCATTCCTGCTGTTTTGGAATCAGTTGATGCTTCTATTCTAATATTTTTTAACTCTCCCAATTTTTGTTCTACTTCTTTTAAAACATCAGGCATCTTATTAAATGCATCTTTATTAACCATAATTAATAAGTTTTCTTGAGTATCCAATTCTAAAATTAGTTTTTCTAACAACCTATTAAGATAATATCCATCATCTTTTAATTCTCTTAAAATCACCCATTTAGTTAATGATTTAATCAGGTCGTATACTTGTTGTTTTTGCTGTTTTAAAATATCTTTTTTAACTGACATTACCTCTTCTAGCATCTGAACAAATACTTTCATCTTTTCGGCAATTATGCTCTCATTAACTTTTTTTACCTCTTCAATAGAATTTTTTTTACCTTCTTCATATCCTAATTGCATCCATTGTGCTTTCACCATTTCTAATCTTTCATGTAACTCTTGTTCAAATTTAACTCTATTATCAATCTCTTCTTGTTTTCTCATTCCTCGAAATCTTTGTACCATAGTAGATATTTGAAAATTTTTTTCCTTTGCAGTATTCATTTCGAAACGAACTACATCTTGCTTTTCTTCCATTTGCTGATCTTGATATTCATTAAATGGAGATAATTCATAATTTGCAACATTTACATTTGTGTCACAACCTGATTTCAAAATACTAATTTTTTGATTCTTATCACTTGGACTATATTGAGAAGAAAAAACTCTATGTCCTTTGGGTTGATTTATTTTTTGAAAATTATAATTTTCAATTTCGTATTCAACCCCTTCTACGCCTTGTTGTATTTTTAAATTCTTAATTGGTTTAGTTTGTTTTAGAGTCATTATTTTCTCCCACTTTTCTGCAATTTTTTCTACACAAGTGCATCCTCACCTTCACCACCACGAGAAATAATTGCTTTACCCTGAGACTCAAGATCTTTACATTTTTGTACAATCTCACTTTGGGCCTTTTCCACATCACTAAGTCTTGTAGGCCCTAGAGCATCTAAATCTTCACGTAGCATTTGGGACGCACGTTGAGACATATTCTTAAATAATTTAACTCTAACTTCTTCAGGCGCAGTTTTAAGTGCAATTGAAAGTTGAGTTTGATCAACCTCTTTAAGAAGATTTTGAATACCACGATCATCAACGTAAACAAGATCTTCGAAGACGAACATAAGTTTTCTAATCTCTTCTGCAAGTTCTGGATCTTTTTCTTCAACTCTGGCCATAACGTTTTTCTCAGTATTTTTATCCATTAAATTCAACATATCAGCAATCGGTTCAACTCCACCTAACTGATGAGTATCGATTGATCCAAGAGTTGATAATTCAGTTTTTAACACATCATCTAGTTGGGCAATTAACTCTGGTGATACGAAATCAAGATTAGCAACTCTTAAAACAATTTCTGCTTGCAAACCTTCAGGTAACCTTCTTAAAACATCCACCTTCCTATCAGTCGTTAAGTGCGCCATAATAAGAGCAATAGTTTGAGGATGTTCATTAACAAGGAAGTTTGCTAAAGTTCTAGTATCCACTAATTCAAGTGATTCTAGGGTATTTGTACTTCCGATTTCTACGATTTGACCTAATAATTGTTTAGCACGATCTTCACCCAATGTTTCTACTATAAAATTCTTTCCTCTATTATCTGCAAAAAGCAAACTGGCCTCTTCGTTTAATGATGAATAAAAATCTGCCAATACTCTTTTAACAAGCCAAATAGGTGCACTTTTAATAGTGGTCATGGCATTGATCATACGTTTTACATCATTATCTTTTAGATAGGAAAATATTAGTTGTGCTGTATTGGTTCCAAGTGCACTAAGAAGAATAGCTGCTCTATCTTGGCCTGAGAGCAATTGATATTCGACATCGGGATCAAGGGCAGTTGAGGATGCTTTTTGTTCGGCCACAAATATCTCCTTTAAGCAATTTGTTTTTCAGAATCAGAAGTATGTATCATAGTGTGAATTATCTGGGCTGCTTTTGCAGGATTTTCTTCAACTAACGAAATAATTTTTTCTTTCAACATATTACCTTCTATTTTTTCCGGATTAATCTTTTCTTCTATCTGAGGTAATGCATCTTCAAGACCAGGCAATTTTTGATCCGCCTGAACTTTTTCCAATTCTTCTATAGTACGAGGTAAAAAGTCTTCAACTGATTCAACAGTATTTTCTGTTATCCATTGAATAAATGGTCTAACTACAACAATAAAAAATAATGTAAGTACCATTCCCACTGCTAAATATTTTACAATATTTCTAATAATCTCTTTTTGCTCCATTCTCTTCAACATCTCTTCTGATTCACTCAAATCTTCTTTAACAAATTCCATATTCCTAATAACTAACTTATCTCCTCTCTTAGAATCAATACCAATAGTAGAACTAACTAATTCTGAAAAATTATTTAAATCTGCTTCTGACCATGCAACATATTTTCTTTCAATAATCCCATTTTTCCCAACAACAGGTTTTCCATCCTTATCCAAAACTACTACTTGTTTACCATCAACAACCACTGCTGCAGTGATGGCCTTAACAGTAGCAGTGGGTTTTCTGGTATTGGTTACAGTAGAAGGCACATTAAAATTTTTAGTTGTAATTTTTTTATCTACATCATTTTTTGTCTCTGGAATTCCAGGTTGTGGAGTTTCTCCAGGAACATTACTTCGAGCACCTGGAATTCCTTGCGGAGAAGGGCGAGATCCTACTAATTTGGAGGTATTACTTACTTCTGATAATACTGCTGCTCCTTCATTATCATATTTTGTTTCAGTAGATACTACTTCTGTAAAATCCATTTTTACTGAAACTTTAGCAGTAACTTTTCCTACACCAATAACTTTACCTAAAATATCTTGTATTTGCTCTTCTAATTCTTTACTAAACCTGGCCTCTAATACTAATTTATTTGCAGTATCCGCAGTCATTTGATCGCCAATATTATCGGAAAGTTTTTGTCCTCTTGAATCTATAATCACAACATGTTGTGGGCGCATCCCTTCAACTGTTGCACTAACAAGAGATGCAATTCCTCTCACCTCTTCAGGAGTAAGTGTCACTCCATAGTCAAGCTCTAATACAATCGAAGCTGTAGGATTTTTTTTCTCTGAAACAAAAGGACTATTTTCAGGAACACTCAAATGTACACGAACTCGTTTTACTCCTTTTATATAAGATATAGTTTTAACTAATTCGCCTTCGAGGGCCCTTTGTTTATTAATCTTTTGAACAAAACTAGTTGTTCCAAAGCTTTGATTATCTAAAATTTCATAACCAACTTTACCGCTAAAATTAAGTCCTTGCTTGGCAAGTTCTAAACGCCAAATTTCTACTTGATCTTTTGGTACACTGACAGTTTTACCATCTTCAGAGAGAGTATATGGAATATTTTTTTCTTGTAACATTCTTGATACCATGGTGGCATCTTCTTTATTAAGATTACTAAATAAAACTTTATAACGAGTTTGTAATGCCCAAACCATGATAGAAGAGATTAAAACTATAACTACAACAAAAATTGCAATCATACTAATTTGTCTTGTAAGTGGTAAATCTAGAAAAAAATTTCTAAATTGTGTAGCTATTTTGCTAAAAAAATCATTCAAAATATACCCCCCCCACTATCGGCCTTCGGCCATGATATTTCGACTGTCAGTTAACTATATTTGCATTTTCATAACTTCTTTATAAGCATCTAAAACTTTTTGTCTAAGTTGGTTTAATGTTTTAAATGCAATCTCTGCTTGCTCAACTAATAACATTGTTTCATGTAAGTTTTCACTCCCACCACTCACTAATTTTTCAATTGCCACATTTGCTTCTTTTTGTAGATTATTAACTTTTGTAAGCGAATCTGCTAAAAAATTTCCAAATGTTTTTTTCGATTCAAGTTCAATGTTATTATTATCGCCATTAATTCCAACTCTTTCTTGAATATTACTGGGATAAACGTTTGGTATTTTCATTTCACCATTAGTAACCCAATCTTTTGTATTATATGAGTTTAAAAGATTACTTACCTCTCCTACACTTCTAATCATAAAATATCTCCTTACCCTTTTATTTAACTATCTAATTTATTATTTTTATCTACTTATTTCTAATGCTTTTAAGGCCATGCTTTTAGCAGTATTTAATGCTGTTATATTCGCCTCATAATTTCTAGAAGTGGCAATCATGTCTGCCATTTCAGTCATAACATTGATATCAGGATAGGCAACATATCCTTGTTCATTAGCATCAGGATTTCCAGGCTCATATTTTAAGATAGGAGGTTTATTAGATGAAACAACTTCCGTGGCATGCACTTCTTGAATATCTTCATTCATTTTTCCCTCTAAAATATCTGAAAATGACTCTCTAGATGGTTCAGCTCCAAATACAACTTCTTTTTTTCTATATGGACCACCTTCAACTGTTCTGGTCGTTTGTGCATTAGCAATATTTGATGATATTGCTGCTAATCTTTTACGATTGGCCGCTAACCCTGAAGCACTCACTTTCATACTAGTTAAAAAATCCATATACTATTCTCCTATTATTTTTTTCATTTAACGTTATCGCTATTATTATCTTTCAGAATTCAGGGCATATTTCAAAACACCTAATTTTTTATTAAGCAATTGTATAGCGGCATCGTACATGATTTTATTTTCTGCCATAGCAGACATCTCAGCATCTCGATCAACAGTATTACCATCTTCTCTGACCACTCCATTTGGATCCTCATAAACTTCTGGTTGTAAGTTGTTAAATCCACCACTACCAACGTTATAGTGGCGTTCATTATTTACTTGTAACTCTTCGGCACCATCAACATCTAGGGCCCTTTGTAATGCCTCTTCAAAATCAATTTTTTTTGCCTTATAACCAGGAGTCTCACTATTAGCAATATTTGATGATATAAGGTTTTGTCTCATCAATCTAAAATTAAGAGATGCTTCGATTGCTTTTATGGTGTTATCACTTAATTCCATGCTTATTTACCTTAAATTTAAGAAATAGTTTGAACCATCATTTCTATATTCATTAATCTTATTTCTAAGAGTTCTAATAGACACTCCTAAGATCCTTGCTGCCTGTGTACGATTTTCTGAAGTGTGAATTAATGCTTTTTTAATAAGTAATTTTTCTGCCTCTTTTAATGACATTAATTTAATTCCATCTTCATCAATATCCATACCATTAGCGATAACTTTTCTCTCTCCAATAATCAAATCATCAGAGGTTAATACACTATCTTTCATGTTATTTATTGAACCAATTAGTATTGCCTGCAATTCGGCCACATTATGAGACCAATAATAATTAACAATTTTCTCCATTGCTTCATCCGTAATTTGTGGTATCTCTATCATTTTTTCTCTCGCACACTCCTCTAAATATCTATAGGTAAGAAATTTAATATCATCTTTGCGCTCTCTTAAAGGAGGTAACATTAATTGAATTTCTGAAATATATAAATATAGTGCTCTATGAAATCTTCCTGCTCCTACCAATTTAGATAAATTTTTTGCAGTAGTAACAAGAATTCTGACATCAATATCGTAATCAGTTAATTCTAAAAATATTTTATGTAATTTCTTTTGAAAGTTTTCTGTTAATCCATCAATATTTTTTAAAATTACCGTACCACCGTTGGCCCTTTCTAAAATTCCTTTGTTGAAACGACCACTATCCTCATCTCTGAAACCTAATATTTCATCTTCAACTAATTTTTCATTTTTTGCACAATCAACAATCATGCATAATTTGTCATGCCTAGTTGATTCTTGATGAATTAATATTCCTAGAGATTGCTTACCAATTCCCATCTCTCCCATAATTAAGACGGGTATCATTTTATTAGCAGCATTCTTGGCCATAAAAACTGCCTTTGTCACCTTAGGATCCATCCCAAAAAGTTCTTCCTTAACCATATTCATTAGACCTCCTGTCTAAAACAAATTTCACTCCTGAAATTTGAATCAAATATTTTGTCGTGCAATCTTTAATGTACTTAATTCCGACTTCGATAACTCTTTAATATAATTAGGAACATCATTATCCTTCAACAATGCTTTAAAAATCTCTTCTGCAGTCTTGTCATCTCCTTTTTTAACTTTTAATAAACCTAAAATATATTTTACTCTTCCCATACAAATTGAACTTTTATATTTAGATGTAAAACTAAGTATGGATTTATCTAACTCATCAAAATTTTCTTTCTTCCAATCACTACCTAAAGACTCAATATATAAATAAAGAATTCTCTCATGTAATTTTTCCAATGATTTATTTTTAATAGACGATTTTTCTAAGTCCGCTAAAACCGCCTTGGCCGTCTTAATGAATTTATCAACATCACCTTTCTTATATATTGCTTCACTGTAACTTTCAAATAACAGTGCTGTCTCTTGGCCACTTAAAGGCATTAGTTGTTCTGAATTAATTAAAAATTCTTCAAAATGACTTATAGATTTATCATATTGACCTAACTTATAGGACGCTACTCCTTGATAATAATGAATTTTTATATTTTTAGGTTCATTAATTAATATATCACTATTTAATTTATATAAGTCATTCCATCTTTCAGCATGAGCTAGTTCTATCAAACGTAACTCTTCTATAATCTCCTTACTACTCTTTTCATATTTTTCATTTTCAATCCATATAGGGTAACTTCTAAAAGGATTTTTTCCATTGTTTTGTAATATGGCAATTGTTCTTTCCAATCCTTCTTTTAAATTTAGTTGAATGTATGAATCAGCAACAATAAAAATTAACTTTGGATCAATGGCCACCTTATCAAAATAGGTTTCATTGTATTTTCCCCACCATCTTACTACTTCACCATATTCTCCTCTGTCATAAAAATTGCCTATTAGGCCATGAACTACTTCAGCTCCATCACCTTCAAACATTCTTTTTTCCGAAGGAATTACTGTTTCTAAAGGAATACTTCTTAAGTATGTTAAAGCATCTTCATATTTTTTGGTGTTAATTAAAGTTCTTAGTCTTACAAGCCATAATAATCTTTTTAAATTATTATCAATAAGTCTTATTTCATCTTGGTTTAAATCTAAAAATACTAATGTTTCTAAATCTTCTGCTTCACACACATATTTTCTTGCAATTCTTAATCCTACATATCTTATTCTGGCTTCATATCTAATTTTTTGATCTGTTGAAAGATTAATAGCATCTCGATATAAATTTAAAACTTTTTCTTCACTTTCTCCCATCAAATCACTTATAATTGCCACTCGTAATCTTGCATCCGATTGTTTATTAATATAATTATATTCAGTTATAAATTCGGTAAAATAATTTCTAGATTCTTTTAACTTACTTAATCTAAAATATGCTTCCGCCAAATTAAAAATAATTGCGGGATGAATTGGTTTCTGAAAAAAGTTTTTATTTTTTTCAAATATCTCTACTAATTTTGTTGCTTCGTCTTGTGCTAACAAAGCATACATCTCATAGGCCATCAATATTTGTTTGGGCAATAATGCCTGTATAGATTTTTCCGCTATAAAATTTTTAATACTATCAACCTGCCAAAGACCAGACAATGCATGCAAAATCATTTTAGAACTGAATATTTCATAATCCTCATCGAAGTTTGCTTTGGCATTAACAAATAATTTCTTTGCATATTGTAGAACTTGGACATAATCATTTTTCTTTAAATAGTAATGTATTAAATACTGAAAAAGACCTCTTTTAAATTCATATTCTTTAAC
>JADGAM010000175.1 GCA_015232015.1 Oligoflexia bacterium
AAAAAGGATTCGTTTTCCTATTGAATATGTGCCAAGGGATGATATGAAAGGTGATCTTTTTGAATTTGAGGTTAGTAAACATTCTGTTGTTTGTGGAAGAGCGATAGTAGACATTGATTTACCAGCAAATTCATTAATTGTTTTGGTGCAAAGAGAAGGAAGAATTATTGTTCCAAGAGGAACTACAGTTCTATCTGAAGATGACTTACTTCTTATTTTAGCAGACAAAGAAATTTTAAAACCATTATCAAAAATATTTGCAAGTGATTTTGATTCTGTAATAATAGGACTGAATAAAGATGACCTAGCTGAAAATAATTATTCATTAAATGAAAATGATAAGGTAAAACCAAAGATCGTAAACGAATAATCAATTATAATTATATAGTTTTCCACATAAATTAAGGTAAGCGTAAAGTCATGGCCCAGAATCAAGAAGAAAATTTGGATGAATATCCTTTGTTAAAATTATTACCATCAAATAATAGTTCAATTGATTCAGTTGATAATAATAGCGATAGTGATCAAATTTTAGAAAATTTTTTAAAATATGTTGAATTGTTGAAGTTAGAACTCTATCCAGCTCAAGAAGAGGCGATTCTAGAAATTTATGCTGGAAATAATGTAATCTTAAATACACCAACAGGCTCTGGTAAATCTTTGGTGGCGGTAGCACTTCACTTTAGAGCGATGTCGCTTGGTAGGCGTTCTATTTATAGCTGTCCAATTAAAGCATTAGTTAATGAAAAGTTTTTATCTCTTTGTTATGACTTTGGTCCAAATGCAGTAGGTTTGATTACTGGTGATGCCTCTGTTAATACTAAAGCTCCCATCATTTGTTGTACTGCTGAGATTTTGGCCAATATGGCCCTTCGTAGAGGAGAGTTAACAGAGTTTGATGATGTGGTAATTGATGAATTTCATTTCTATGCTGACCGTGAAAGAGGAGTGGCCTGGCAAATTCCGCTATTAACGTTACCTCGATGTAGATTTTTATTAATGTCAGCTACAATGGGTGATTGTTCTTTTTTTGAGAATGAATTACAAAAACTAACAAAGACTCCTTGTAAAACAATTTTGTCATTAAAGCGACCGATCCCTCTTGATTATAGATACGAAGAATATCCATTAGAAATGAGTGTAGATAAGTTAGTAAGTGAGGGAAAAACTCCAATATATTTGGTAAATTTTACTCAGAGAGAATGTGCTGAAATTGCGCAATCCCTTACTTGTGTTAATTATTGTACGAAAGAAGAAAAACAAAAAATTGCAGATGCAATAAAAGATATGGAATTTACTACTCCCTATGGAAAAGATATTAATCGTTTAATAAGACATGGAATAGGTATTCATCATGCTGGTCTTTTACCAAAATATAGATTGTTAATTGAAAAATTAGCACAAGAGGGATTATTAAAAATTATTTGTGGCACAGATACATTGGGTGTGGGAATAAATGTTCCAATTAAAACGGTGCTTTTTACTAAGCTATGTAAATATAATGGAGAAAAGGTTGTACTACTTTCTGCTCGTGATTTTCATCAAATTGCAGGACGGGCCGGAAGAAAAGGTTTTGATGATAGTGGAACAGTAGTAGTGATGGCACCATCATATATTATTGAAAATAAAATGATGGAAGAAAAATCAAAATTAAAAGGGAAAAATCCTGCAAAAATTGTGAAGGCAAAACCTCCAGAAAAAGGATTTATTCCATGG
This sequence comes from Oligoflexia bacterium, assembly GCA_015232015.1. Lineage (GTDB taxonomy): Bacteria > Bdellovibrionota > Bacteriovoracia > Bacteriovoracales > Bacteriovoracaceae > JADFZW01. The sequence continues at coordinate 1,717 of JADGAM010000175.1, forward strand.
AAGAGAGCGGATTTTGATCGCTTAGTTAGTGCACCACCTGAACCGCTTAAATCAAGTTTTCGAATTTCTCATGGTATGCTTTTAAATGTATTATCCAGAGAGAGTAATGGTTGTAGGGCCATGAAGAATTTACTTAATAATTGTCATGAGAGTGATCATAACAAAAAACGTTTAAAGGCGAGCGCCTTTTTTATGTTTAGATCTTTAGTAGATAGAAAAATAATTGAATTTGTAAAACCATTTCATGAAGGAAAAAATCCCTTACGTTTGAATTTACAATTGCAAAGTGATTTTTCTCTTCACCACGCTTTATCCATTTTTTTATTGGATGCAATTGAGTTACTTGATCCATGGGCCCTTGATTATAATTTAAAAGTTTTAACATTAGTAGAATCGATTGTAGAAAATCCAGATGTTATTTTATATAAGCAATTAGATAAAGTGAAACGTGAGCGTCTTTTTGAGATGAAACAGCAAGGTATAGAATATGAAGAGAGGATGGCCCAGTTAGAGAAGATGGAGTGGCCGAAACCAGAAAGAGAATTTATTTATCAAACATTTGAACATTTTAAAATTTTTGTTAATTTTGCAAAGAAAATAAAAAAGTTTAATGTTGATTAAGATTATACTGTTTTTCTGATGTACGAATTCCAATTGAACTTCTTGCTAACATCCATAAATTTTTTCTAATAATTGGGCCCGGACCATTCAAATGCAAATAAGTGCAACGGGCCAATAGAAATCCATATAATTCTTCAAATGTCATTCGAGCATTATGCTTATTGAAATGATCATATCGATAAATTTTTAATAAATCTCTTATCTTAAGAGCTTCTGTTGCAGAAATAATAGCTCCATCTTCCATTGAAACAAATATTCCTTGCCCTTTAGAATCTTTTCTACTTGCTACAACAACACCATTGTTACTAATAATTTTGCCCCATAAACCAATAACTCCTGTATGAGATAAGGCCAATCCCAATGAGCGCGTAAAAACAGTATTGATCGTATCTAAATTACTCTTTAAGAGTAAATTGTCATAAATTATACCTAAATTCCATTCTATTGAGTTAAAAGAATAAACAAGTAAATTACCATCTAAACTATAAAGAAAATGATTTCCCTTAAAAAAATTTTGCTCTTGAGATTTACTTCCATTGCTAACAGTATTATTTGTTGCTCTAAATTTTGAATTAAAACTTATATTTTTAACAGTTATAATTTTAGGTAAAAATTTATAAGAAGAATTAAGAGATGAATTTATCTGCTCAATATCCGAGTCATTTATTTTTTTAAATGCCAAATTTTCAACAATTGTTACAAAATCCTGATCAAAATCGCCTGGATTAAATTTAATAAACATAGAAACCCATTTATTTAAATCTCTGCAAAATTGATATATCTCCTCTTTCCCTGACTTTTCTAAAAAGACTGTTTTCTTCGTAAGTTGATTTCTAGATCTAATTTTTGATTTTAGATGTAGCATTTTACCCTCTGTCTCCATCTTAAAAATTGAAAATTTTAATATTAAAAATATTTAAATTTGCACACAAAATACTATTCGTAGGTTCTGCGAAATAATTTAGAACTATTATTATTTTTTTAACAAATAGAGTTAGCAGATGTAATAAGAGTTAAGTAAGTTAATCAAAGTAAATGAAAAATATCAGTTGACATATAATGGTATGTAAAATATTAAGCAAAAACGGTACGCTCAATTTTTTAAGCTTGACCATTTCAATCCAAATATAGTTATTGTATTATTATTCTTTTCAGCTATTCTTATTATTTTTAATATTGTAGCTTGCTGGAATAGTGTATTTTGTTTAGATTAGAAATAGTTTTGAAATATATCTAAGTTTTTAAGGAGTATTTTCATGTACAGTGTTGTTGAAATTGCAGGTCATCAATATAGTGTAACCCCAGGTAGATTAATTGATGTTGAAAAACTACAATTAACAGAGGGTACAACAGTTGATCTGGATAAAGTGCTTTTCGTAGGGGGAGAAACTCCTGTTGTTGGCACACCTTTTATTCAAGGTGCAGTTGTAAAAGCAAAAGTTATTAGACATGCCAAAGATAAAAAAATTCTGATGGTAAGACGTAAAAAAGGCATTTGGCAAAAAAAGAAAGGTCATAGACAGCAATTCACATGCTTGTTAATAACTGAATTGCTCGATGGTAAAGGAAATAATTTAAAAATTGATTCAGAATCTGCAATTGCAAAAAAATATTTAGTATAGAGTACAAAATTTTTTCGAATTAAATTTAAACTCAGATAAATAAAATTAAGATTGAAGATTTTTAAAGATAAGGAGTATTTATGGCACATAAGAAGGCCGGTGGTTCAACTAGTAACGGACGTGATTCCAACCCTAAAATGCGCGGAATAAAAAAATATGGTGGGGAGCATGTGATTAGTGGGAATATTATAGTTAGACAAGTTGGCACAAAAATTCATCCTGGTAGTGGCGTAAAAATGGGCCGGGACTTTACAATTTTTGCCATAACAGAAGGCACAGTTTTCTTTAAAATGTACACTAAAAAGAAAAAATTGGTCTCTGTGATTCCTACTACTGTCGCTGTCGCTGCATAAATCACCTTTCCTCTATTTTATTTGATTTATTCATTTAAATATTGATTAATCATCTCTTGTAATCTATATCAATTGCACGTGTTTATCTTGGTCTTGATCTAAGATTGAAGTTATTTTAAAGTAGGTACTAATAATCATGAAATTTATTGATGAAGTAACAATTGAAGTTGTGGCAGGTAAAGGCGGCGACGGTCCTGTAAGTTTTCGGAGAGAAAAACATGTCCCCTATGGTGGACCAGATGGTGGTAATGGAGGACGTGGCGGTGATGTTGTATTTTGGGCCACAGAAAACATGAACACACTATCAAAATTCAGAGGAAAAAAAGTTTATCAAGCAGAAAATGGTGAAAATGGTGGTGGTGGCCGATGTGATGGAAAATTCGGAAAAGATTTAATTATTGAGATTCCTGTTGGAACAATCGTTAAAGATCCAGATAATGAAGAAATCTATGTTGATCTAGCAAATCATAATGATCAGTTAATCATTGCCAAAGGTGGACGAGGTGGACTTGGCAATGCTCATTTCAAAACCTCGGTTAATCAAGCACCCATGCACTCTCAAAAGGGATCTGAAGGTGAAACAAAAAGCATAAAACTAGAGTTAAAATTAATAGCAGATATTGGGCTTCTTGGATTTCCAAATGCTGGCAAGTCTACCCTTATCTCAGTTATTTCAAACGCCCGTCCCAAAATTGCAGATTATCCTTTTACTACACTGGAACCTCATCTAGGTGTTGTGGTTGTAGATGAAGAAGATGACTCTTCTGATAACTCTTTTGTTTGCGCAGATATCCCCGGCCTAATAGAACATGCATCTGAAGGAAAAGGGGCCGGGATACAATTTTTAAAACATATTGAACGAACTAGAGTTCTTGCTCATCTAATCGATTGTTCTATGGCCGTAAATGCTTTCGAGCCATTCGATGCCTATGTAACTGTCAGACAAGAATTAGAAAAATACAATCCACATCTACTCGATAAAAAAGAAATAGTTTGTTTAACAAAAATCGATGCCATGAGCGATGAGGAGATAAAAGTTTTCCAAGATTTTTTTGAAGAACAACTTGGAAAAAAAGTTCTTCCTATTTCAGCGGTTGCAGGGAAAAATATTACGAAATTGAAAAGATTGATGTTAAAAACATTAAGGGGTAATTAAAACTTATGAACGAACTTGAACAAATTATTAAAAATGAAAACTATCCAGATTCACAAAATATTGCTTTGGCAGTGGCCTGGATTATTATTAATATGAAAGGTACTAATGTAAAAATATTAGATATGAGAACAATTAATTCTCTCTCTGATTATTTTATACTAGCAGATGCTCAAAACCCAATATTAGCAGAATCAATGAGCGATGATGTTACTTTTCATATGAAAAAATTTGGTAAACACATCCGTGGTGTTGAAGGACATCGAACATCTAATTGGACATTGATTGATTTAGGAAGTGTGATGGCCCACATTTTTGTTGAATCATCGAGAGAAATATACAATTTGGAATCCTTGTGGCCTAATGCCCCTAGAATTGAAATCCCGGAATCATTTTATTTTAGCTCTAAAATTGCCTCACCTTCACCTATCATTATAAATAGTCAAAATGATGGCGACGAAGGTTACGTATAACCCCTTCTTTTCCTACTCTCTCAAACGAGGTATCTTTAAAAATTTTTTTAAATTCTCTGACACTCAAATTCTGTAATTTATCAATATTTTTTTTTGAATCTTCATTCAAAAACCAATCTGTAATTAATTTTATTTTTGGATATTTGTTATAATAAAAATTGAAATCTGTCTCAACATCAATTTTATTATGATTGTATGGGCACACTTGTTGACAAATTTCACAACCAAAAATTGAACTATCATTTCCTGCTATTGCTTCTGCTGTTATTTTTTTTGTTATTACTGTTTTTTCAATGGTTAAAGCGCTAATACACTTTCTAGCATCTATAAGTTTATTATTGTCAACATCTATTGCTCTCACTGGACAGGCATCTATACAAAGTCTACAATCACCACAATCTTTTGATTGTTTTTTATTTTTATTATTACAGTCATTTATCTTTTCAGATAATAATAAAGTCCCAATAATTACATAACTTCCATGTTGAGGATTGATTAATAAAGAGTTTTTTCCAAAAAAGCCTAATCCCGCTCGATATGCTAGATCCTTCTCCATTACTGGACTGGCATCTAATGAAATTTTATATTCACATTTACTGCTTAAATATCCTCTATCAATAAGATTAAATGCCAACATTTGTAATTTGGATTTTAAATATATGTGATAATCATAACCTTCAAAAGCTAAAGCAAAACTTGCAATATTTACTTTATTTTTTTTCTTCAAAAAAAAATTATCATAAACTACCTTAAATTTTCTGTAAGAAAATAAGAAAACCAATGCCGATTGAAATTCAGGAAAATAATTTTTTATATTTTTGAGAGTGTACGACCTTGTTTTGTCATTAAGATATTTTAAATTTCCCACTCTCCCCGAGAGAAGCCACTTGTTAAACATTACCTCGGTGCTAGCACTAATTTCAGCAACCTCAGTATAACCAGTAGAGACAATCGTATGTTCTTTTAAAAATAAATCATCAAATAACAACATCTAAACACTCTTCACCTTCAACATATTCGATCCACCTCTTGTAAAAATTTTTTTCTCACCATATGTAATTACCACCTTATCACCACTAAATAACACTTTATTTTTTTCTAAAACTTTTACAATTTTTTCTTCAATTTTAATATTATTGCGGTGATCATGCTTTTCTATTAATAAGTACGGGACAATACCCCAATACAAAGACATCCTCCTTAGAGTTTTAATTGAATTTGTGACTCCAATAACTTTTACTAGCGGTCTAAAATGAGACATCATGGCACATGATTTTCCACTCTGACTAAAAGAAATAATACATTTAGCAGTTATTCTTTCGGCCATCAAGGCAGCAGATAGTTGCAATGAAGAAGTAACACTGAGAAGCTCTGAGCTTTTTTCTTTTTCTGACAACATTCTAATCCTCGTTCTTATTTCTTTTTTCCGGCCACTCTTCTCTGCTTCGATAATAATATCATTCATAATTTTAACCGCTTCTACTGGATATTTTCCAACTGCTGTTTCTCCACTTAACATTAAAACATCTGTTCCATCTAAAACTGCATTTGCAACATCTGAGGCCTCTGCCCTTGTAGGTGATGGATTTTCAATCATTGATTCCAACATTTGAGTTGCAGTTATAACTGGTTTTCCTATCTCATTACACAAACTAATAATCATTTTTTGAACAGTAGGAACTAGGTGGTTTCCTAATTCCACGCCCATATCTCCTCTAGCAAGCATAATAGCATCAGCAATCTCAGCAATTTCTTTTATATTTTTAATTGCTTCTGGTCGTTCAATTTTTGCTACAACAGGAATAACAACTCTTCTGTTATTTAAAAATTTTTTAACACCTAAAATATCTTTTGCTTCTTTTACAAAGCTTAATGCTACAAAATCTATTCCATATGATAATCCAAATAATAAATCTAATTTATCTTTTTCAGTAAACGATTTTGCACTAACATTAGAATTAGGTAAATTAATTCCTTTATTTGATTTTAACTCTCCTCCAACAATTATTTTAATTCTTAAATTATTACCAATTCGTCCCAAAATACGCGCAACAATTTTTCCATCATCAAATAAAACCCTTCCAAGTCTTCCCTTTTCATTTGTATCTACACAATCTTTTACTAAATATTTATATGTTGTCGGGATGAATTTTTGTTCACCTTTTTTCTCCACTGAATTCACTCTAACTCCGATTAACCACTCTTCTCCTCTCTTTAGGATCAAATTTTTTTCTAATTTATCCACTCTAATTTTTGGTCCCTGTAAATCAAGTAATATGGCCACTTCTTTTTTTGTAATCTTTGATGCTGTTCTAATATTTTTAATAACTTTAGCATGATCATCATAGGTACCATGACTCATATTAACTCTTACAATATCAAGTCCACTTTTTATTAAATTTATAATGGTGTTTAAATTACTTGATCCTGGTCCAATTGTTCCAATGATTTTTGCTTTTCTCATCAATCAGCTACCTACCTCTCATCTAATTTATCCTTAAGTTTTTCTATATGTGTCTCGTATCCTTTTTTCATTTGTTCCATCTTGCTTTCATAGCTGGATTCCATTCCCTTTAATTTTAAATCATATTCACTGTTAATTCTAGATGTCTCTCTTCTATTTAAATCCTCTATCTGTTTCATTTTAGTAAAATTTTCCAATATAACCTGATTTAATTGCCGTTTACTATCTGATGTCAGTTGCCTAATTTAAAAACTTTTTTATCATCTTCTTGTACAAGATCAGGAGATATTTTAACTTTATGTAAAGTTGTGTTTCGATAGTAACTAAGCTCAATAGGTTTTCCAACTTTATATTGTTGTAAAAA
>JADGAM010000176.1 GCA_015232015.1 Oligoflexia bacterium
AATTACTGTCTATATTTATACCGATTTTCAATGCCCTTGGTGTAAACGAGCTCATACTCACGTTTTAGATCTGGCACACAAATTTGAAAAACAAGTAAAATTTGTTCGTAAAGATTTTCCTCTAGATATTGCTTGCAATTCCTCTATGACATCTGCATTTCATCCACTTGCTTGCAGGGCCAGTTATTATGCTAAATGCGCTGGTAAACAAAATAAATATTGGCGTTTTCATGATGAAATTTATAACAATCAAGAAATTTTGTCGGAAGAAACACTAATAAATATCTCTAAGTTATTATCCATTGATATAAATGAAATGCATTATTGCCTAACATCCCCCGAAATTGCCGATTCAATAAAAAGAGAAATTGATGAAGGAATAAAATATAAGATAGATGGGACACCTGCATTTAGAATTTTTGGTGAAATCATAGTGGGAGCTATTACCGAAGATATAATAAAAGATTATCTTAACAACTATCCCTACATTACTGCTGAAATATTAAATAGAATATTTGATAATAAATTTATTGATAATGTTCAATTGCTAGATATTCGAGAAGCATCAGAATATAAAACAGAACATTTGCTTACTGCTATTAATATTCCCATTGGAAAATTACAAGATCGAATTAAAGAACTTGATCAATCTAAAACAGTTATAATTTATGGAAATGATGAATTAGTTGCTGATTCTGATAAGGCATTTAATATTTTAAAAAATAATGGAGTTAAAGAAATTTTAATTTTATCTAAAAATTTATCACGATGGAAAACTCTGTATAAACATAAAAATTTAATTTCTACAAAAAGTTTATAGTTTTAGTTTTTTAATTTTTAGTTTTTAGGATAAACAAACAATGCTTCAGAATAATAAGCATAAACTCACAGTCATTGGTGTAGATGTAGGTGGTACTAAAATTGCCATTGGCCCGGTATTAATTAATGATGATGATCAAATAAATAAAAAGGGAGATTCATTAATTAGTTATCATAACTATCCAACTAATATTGAAGAAATCATAAAACAAAAAGATACATCCACCATAAGAGAGAAATTTACAATTCATATTTCCTCTCTCATTTTAAAAGTAATAGAAGAAACTGAATCTAAAGGTTATATAGTACATAGAGCTATTGGACTAGGTTCTCCTGGAAACATAATTAATGGGGTTATTAGTGCGAAAACTACTCCTCAGTTCGGTGATGCTTTTAATGATTTTGATATTTCAAAAGCACTAAGTGAAAAAATATCTGCTTTATATAATGAAAATAAAAATAGAATTAGGAGTAAATTTATTGTAATTGCTCATAACGATGCTCTAGCTCAAATGGCATTCGGAATTTCTGAACTTATCCAAAATAAAGAATATGCAGAATTGATGAATAACCAAAAAGTAGCATACATTGGACCAGGAACCGGTCTGGGAGGTGGTTTTGCTAATGTACATATCAATAATATAAATTCAAATATACATTCAAGTGTAAAGTTGAGGGCCAATCTACAATTTTTCACGGATGGTCACATTGGAGATATTATTGTTGGATATGATAAAGATGGAACTCCCTTATGGGCCGAATTTGAACTACTTTCAGGAATGTATATTAGCAGAAAAACCAACGGTCTCACTGGAAAAGATTTGGCGGCACAAATTGATAAACATCTACCCTTCATTGAAGAACTTGGTGATAATCTTGGAAAAATAATTTATAAAATTCATACAGGTGACGTTTATAAGGCCAGGAAAACTACTTTATGGAGTGATGAAGATCGATCAAGTGTAAGAGGTATTTCTATATTTATTATTGGTGGTTCTATTGGAACTAAAGGTAGAATGGGTGAAATTATACGAACTAGGGCCAAGAAATATTTAGATAATATATTAAATGCAAATGTTAAAAACTGTAGCAACCAAATAAAAATAATACCAATATTATCAGATTCAGCTTATGCAGGAGTTATCGGCGCTGCAAATTTCGTTCAATTATAATCAACTATTTTAATTTTCCCTCTTTTTATTTTTTTCTATCCCTAATTTATTTTTCCTTCTTTATTTATGACTTATCTTAATACTAAGATATAAGTAAAGGCATAATAAATATCAGTAAGGATTATTACATGAACAACAATCAAAGAAAGATTAAAATCACATTTAAGGATAAGGAATACAAAGTACAACCAGCAATGACTGTTTTAGAGATTATTAGTGAATGTCAACTTCCTATTACCTTACCAGCTGCTGCTGTAATTAATGGGCATCTAACTCAACTTAATAAGCATGTTAAAACTGATAGTACTTTAGAAGTAATTGAACTAAATACTTATCAAGGGCAACGAATTTATGAGAGTAGCGTTCTCTTTTTATTTGTAGTTGCATTTACTAAAAAATTTCCAACCCTAAATGTCTTTATTCAGCATTCAGTTCATCAAGGCATTTTTGCTGAAATAAAAGAACGAGTGATAGCAGATGAAGAGGTTCAAAGTATTTTTGAATTAATGAAAGAAATTGTTGAAAAAGACTTGCCTATTAAACGTGTTATTAGTGATTGGGATTTATCTTTAAGTAAAATGCGCGAACTCGATCGGCAGGATTTAGTAAATTTATTTAAATATTATTCTCCGACTAAATTAGAACTATATGAATTAGATGGAATAGAAGAAAGTTGGTATCTACCATTGCTTCCAAGTACAAAGTACATGAAAGAGTTTAATTTACTAAAATATCAAGATGGTATTGTTATAATGTTTCCTGATTATGAAAAAGGATTAAAGCTAACTACTTTTCAACATATGAGTCGACTCTTTAATACTTATAAGGAATATCATGAGTGGAGTCGCATATTAAAAATTAGAACTGTCGGACAATTAAATAAATATATAATGAATACCAATATCGAAAATTTGATTTTGGTAACCGAAGCATTACATGAAAAAAAAGTTGCGCTTATTGCTGATGAAATATGTAAGAGAGAATTTTTGCCACGACTTGTATTAATTGCTGGTCCTTCATCATCTGGCAAGACAACCTTTTCAAAAAGATTAGAAGTTCAATTACGAGTAAATGGATTAAAACCAATTTCCATTTCACTTGATGATTACTTTTTAGAACGTTCAAAAACACCTCGAGATAAAGATGGTAATTATGATTTTGAATCACTTCATGCTATAGATGTACCACTATTCATTGGACATCTGGAAAAATTGCTTCGAGGAGAAGAAATTGAACTTCCTCAATTCGATTTTAAAACTGGCATGAGGAAATTTAGACCTAATAAATTATCACTCGCTAATGATCAGATAGTAATTATTGAAGGTATTCATGGAATTAATCCTAAATTAACTGAACCTATTGAAAAAAAATATAAATTCAAAATTTATGTATCGGCACTTACGCAATTAAATCTCCATCGTCATGATCGAGTACCAACTTCCGATACAAGACTCCTGAGAAGAATAGTTCGCGATAGTAATTTCAGAGGTTATAGTGCCAGTCAAACACTTTTACAATGGCGACATGTACGTGCAGGTGAAATGATTAATGTTTTTCCATTCCAAGAAGAAGCTGATGTAATTTTTAATTCCGCTCTCTTTTATGAGTTATCTGTTTTAAAAGGACAAGCAGAACGTGAACTACTTCGTGTTGAACGTTCACATCCAATGTATGCTGATGCTCAAAGACTTCTTAGGTTTTTATCATTTTTCCTTCCTTTAGAATCATTAAATGTACCAAAAACATCAATTCTTAGAGAATTTATTGGAGGAAGCTCTTTCAGATACTAATTAATAATAATTGATTAATGGATAATTATTTAAAGGATAATGGACTAAAATTATATGAATAATAAAAATAAAGAAAATGAATTAGCACAAAATGAAAATTTTTGGCGCAAATGTAGTGTTTGTAAAAAGAAAATATTATTTAATCAAATTTATCAAGTTTGTAGCGTTTCTACTTGTAAAAAAAATGTTTACTGCTCATATCCATGTTTTGAAGTTCATCTTCCTATAATGAATCACAAAAGTGCTTGGGCCGAAGAAGAACGAGCTCCTTCAAAAGAAAATTACAGAGTAAGTAAAAGCGAAGATGAATACATAAGTGAGCATGAAAATGAACGTGAATATAAAAACAAAAATGAAGATTATGAAAATGATATTTTAATTGTGGCCTCAAAATTAAAACAATATGTTAAAGCAAAATCGGGACTAAATACATCTGCAGATGTAATGGAAAAATTGAGTGATATAGTTCGTGAGCTTTGTAATGATGCCATTACAAGAGCAAAAGAGGATGGTAGAAAAACATTAATGGATAGAGATTTTTAAAGAATTGTAGAAAAAAATTCATTATGTTAAAATATATTGTATAATATAATATTAGAATAAAAATGTTAATAATTTTTTTTAATCTACTTAAAGATTACTTGAGATTTTAACTGGAGATCTTAAAATGATAAAAAAACCATATAGTGTTTTAGTTATTGATGATGAAGAAGATATTTGCTTTCTATTACAAGAACATCTTGAAGAAAGATATGGTGAAAAAGTGTCCGTAAAAACAACTATCGATGCAAATAAAGCATTAGAACTCATTGAAAATGAATATGTAAATATTGTAATAACAGATATGCATATGCCTAACATTGAAGGTGATCAAATTCTTAGAAAAGCTATTACCATGCAAAGAGGTATCCAAGTTATAATTATTACTGGAATGGATGATTATGCAACAGCATTCACAAGTTTTCTCGATGGAGCAGTAGGATTTTTGAGAAAGCCATTTGGATTTAGTGATTTTGTCATGGCAGTTGATCCTTGTATAGAACGTTTGGATAATTGGTCAAATCTTTTAAAACCTCCATCAAAAAGACAACAAAAAACAGATCCATTGAAATAACAAAGGTTATAAATAACAAATGATAAACAAAAAAATACTACATATTAATCCTGGAGATTGTTGATGGATAAAGACGAACTGGAATTTCTAAAAGAATTAAGAGATGAGTTTTACCAGGATACACCTGAACAATTAGATTCCTGTGAAGAAATCATTCTTACATTTAAAACCACTGGAGATAAATCAAACATCGATAAACTTAAAAGAACCATTCATTCCCTAAAAGGATCTGCTCAAGCAGTTGATTTGGCCAATATGGCAAGCTTCTTCCATAAATTTGAAACCATTTTGGCCGCCAGTTCTGGATGTACCAATATATCTAATCTTGTTAATTTTTTATTATTATTTGTAGAAGGTATTCGTAATTATTTATCCTCATTAAGAACGGCAGGAGATTGTACTTCATGTGAAACAAATTTAACAACATTGTTAAATATAAATAAAATTGAATAAATTTTTACAAATGTTTATATACAAATTACACATGTTTATATGAAACACTGTAAATTATTTAAGGACAGGATATGCCTCTAAATACAGATCTTGATACATTAGCACAACAAACAAAAAACAGATTGCTTGACATTAATACCCAAGTGAAAATTCTTATTGTTGAAGATACAGCAATACAAGCAAAAAAATTAAAATTTTATCTTGAAAAACTTGGTTATCAAATCGTTTGGTCAGAAAATGGCAAGTTAGCATTAGAAGAATTAGATAAAAATAGTTTCCATCTGGTCATCACTGATGTCCAAATGCCCGAAATGAACGGATTAGAAATGCTTGAAAGCATCCGTAGTAATTCTAAATTAAAAAATACTCCAGTTATAGTAATAACTACTCTAGATAATGATGATGTATGCGAACAATCTATTACTTTAGGGGCAGATGATTTTATTGCAAAACCATTTCAACATAGAGAGATCAATTTACGAATACAAAATATTTTAGAAAGAAAAAGATCAGAGGAATTTACCCGAATTCAATTAAATGCTATTGAAAGTTCTATGGATGGAATGGCAATTTTAAATCAAAATGGTCAATACATTTATGTAAATGAAGCTCAAGTAAAAGTATTTGGATATGTTGGTTCAGAAGAATTTGTTGGAAATTACTGGGAATCTCTTTATGAAGAAAATGAAATCAAAAAATTAAATGAAGAAATTTGGCCAATATTTAAAAAGGAAGGCAAATGGCTTGGTGAAATAATGGCCAAAAGAAAAGATGGAACAAAATATGAACAAGAAATATCTTTAACAATGATAGATAATGGAAAATTTGTTAGTATTTGTCGAGACATTTCAGAACGTAAACGTATGGAACGAGAAAAAGAAATTTTACAAAAAAAACTTTATCTCACATCTCGTTTAGCATCTATCGGAGGATTGGCAGCAGGAGTATCGCAAGAAATCTCTGTTCCACTTAATGAACTAATAAGCAATGTCTCTAATTTGAAAATGATGTTTAAGGAAAATACACCTATTGAGCAATCTAAAATGCAACCATTCTTCAGTCATCTTGGTAACACAATTACTACTATTACAAAAATTGTAAATGGCCTTAGAGATTATTCAAAAGTTTCACATCAACATGAACAGGTTGATCTTGATATTCATCAAATTATCAAATCCACTATTGAGCTAATTGGCAGTTCTGTTCAACAAAAAAATATTCAAATTGAAATTAATTTAAATGCAACCAATTATCATGCTGGAGGAGATACTGCTAAATTTGGTCAAGTTATTCTAAATATGCTCTTTAATGCTAAAGAATCTTTTGAGCAAGCAGGTAACAAAAAGAAGGGAACTATTAAAGTTAATACTAAAAACGTGGATAATCTATTGATAATTGAAATTATCGATGATGGTCTTGGTATCCCTGATGATATAAAACCAAAAATCTTTGATAATTTCTTTACTACAAAAACAAATTCAACAAATGGTAGTAACGGAACAGGTCTTGGTTTAACCATATGTAAAACTATAGTCGATGAAATGAAAGGAACTATTGAAGTTAATAGCATAGTAAATGTCGGCACAACATTTACTATCAAAATACCCTTTATATGCAAAAATTGTTTGACGGCCCCTTAATTGCTAATTATTTACGAATCACGGAACGCTGGTTTTGTTTTAATACTTTCTTTCTGATTCTAATATTTTGCGGAGTCACTTCTACCCATTCATCACTTTCTATCCATGCTAAAGCAAATTCCAAAGACATTACAGGAACTGGAGGTAAAATTATATTTTCATCTTTACCGGCCGTACGAACGCTTGATAAGTGTTTTTCACGAGCAACGTTTACATTAATATCATTTGTTCTGGTATGCTCTCCAACCACCATCCCCTCATAAATATTCATTCCGGGTCTAACAAATTGCTTACCGGAAGATAGCAAATTAAAAAGGGCATAGGGAGTAGTTCTTCCATCACGATCGCTTATAACTGCTCCATTTATTCGACTGAGCATTTTACCTAGATGTGTTTTATAACCAACAAAATAGGAAGACATCAATCCTTCTCCCCTAGTATCAGTTAGAAATTGTGACCTATACCCAATTAATCCTCTTGTTGGTATTAAAAATTCTATTCTTGTTCGATCTCCTAACAAACTATGCATATTTTTCATCTGACCTTTGCGCGTCGATAGTGTTTCTGTTATTATTCCAGTGTGTCTTGAAGGAATATCAAGCACCACCATTTCAAATGGCTCCATCAATGTGTCGCTCTCTTTATCTCTTTCAAAAAGAACTTCGGGGCGAGAAAGCATAAACTCATGACCTTTACGTCTTAATTCTTCAAAAACAATTGCAAGTTGAAATTCTCCTCGACCTTTTAATAAAAATACTTTTGGATCATCTGTCCTTTCATATTTTAAAGCAACATTAGTTTTCGTTACATCTTGTAAAAAATCCTCCAGTTGTCTTGAGGTTAAATAATTTCCTTCTCTTCCCGATAGAGGTGATGTGTTTACTGAAACATTTACAGAAACTGTTGGTGGCTCAACTTTTATTCTGGGAAGTGCTTCAATAACATCAGTGGAAGAAACAGTATCTCCAATATTTACTCCTTCAATTCCCGCAACAATTACGATTTCTCCTGCTGCTGCCTCATCAACATCACTTTGCCTTAAAGAATCAAAAACTTTTACAGAAGCAACTTTAAATAATTTTTTATTATTTTCACCTTCACCTATAAGAAAATAATTTTCACCTCTTCTTATCTTGGCACGCTGAATTCTTCCAATAAGAAGAGAACCTAGATATGGTGAGTATGATAGATTGGTAACTAAAATTTGTAATCCTTCGCCTAAAGTAATTTTTGGCTCTGGAAAAAAATCTGATACCATAAAATCAAGTATAATATCTAAATTTTCATTTCTAATATGAGGATCAAGAGTTGCCCATCCCTCTTTTGCAGAAGCATACATAATTGGAATATCTCCATCCCAATCAGTCACATTTAAGATGGTGGCCAACTCTAAAAATAAATCCTCAATCTCATGTTTAACCTCATGAATACGCTCGTCTGGTCGATCAATCTTATTGATTATAACTGCAATCTTGAGATTTCGTTCCATTGCCTTTTGTAAAACAAATCTTGTTTGAGGCAAAGGTCCTTCGGCCGCATCCACTAATAGTAAAACTCCATCTACCATGTTAATTGATCTTTCAACCTCTCCACCAAAATCGGCATGCCCAGGAGTATCCAATAAATTTATTTTCACATCCTTCCAATAGAGAGCACAGTTTTTAGCAGTTATAGTGATCCCTTTCTCTTTTTCAAGAT
>JADGAM010000177.1 GCA_015232015.1 Oligoflexia bacterium
TTTCATTTGAATTAACATCATATTTTTTAGGAAATGCACCAACATTTGTTGGCCTGATATATTTTATTATTATTATCACTGTTCTTGCAATTGGTTGGCAGAGAAAAGGTCGTTCTTTAGAAGTTGTAGAGTTCAAATTGCTTGTTGCTATCATTTCTTCTATTGTTTCTTTGACAATAATGTATGCATTAATGATACTACGGCATCCCCCTATTTCAATGCCAGAAATAAGAATGGGTTATTACAGTTTAATTATTCATGTATTGTTTTTCACTTTAAATTGTTATTTGTTTGTATACTTGTTGAATAATTTTAAACTTCCCAGGCACTTTCTAACAATCCTTTGCTTGACACTCATTTCTTGTGATTTATATTTTTTTATGGAACAAGAAAAAAATCAATCCCCTAATAAGGCAAACATTGAATCTAATGCGATTTTATATCAACACAGTCTTTTCCCCTTAATTACTCAGCATCTAAATAATTGCATTATAAGGAGAGATAAGGATATTAACAAATATATGAATTTACCTAAGGAGTATATCAAGGTATGTTCTTACTTCAGATCATTAGGAAATTAAGAAAAATGCTTGGATTAAAATAAAAATTTTTAACAAAACTAAATTATAACCAGTGATCTGTGCCAGGCAAATATCTATCTGGTAAAGTTGGTTTAAAACTACCAGAAAATTTTTTACTCAAATTAAAGTAAATTATGTACTTATAAAAAGATTCTCCAAAAGAATACGCTGTTCAACAATGTTGATTCTGTCAGAAGCTACTGTTTACTAGTTATTCAGCAAAAAGAAAGATTGTATAAGCGGTAAATACTGGAGGAAACATATTTTTTAACTAATTTCACTGAGAGGTCAAGTTATAGCGCCAATACAGTGCAACTATGGGTAGACAATTATGGAATTTCCCATAGTAGGCACAAATTATTATAACAATATTTCTCTTATATATTATATCGTCAATTTATCCGAAATGCTGTGACGATTAAGCAAGACCGCAGGTTTATCAGAGGTAATCAGAGGTAAATCGAGGAGTATTTATAACTCCCCATCGTCTGCTTTTTTTGTCTTTTGTTTCAAAAATCTTCAAAACTCTTTATCTTCGGCCAAAATATGATCTTTTAACCAATCGGTGAGAAAAACCATGATTTGTTCTCTTATCCCTTCTTTATTACCCTTAAAATCATTTACCTTTTTAGAAACTTCTCCCACTAGCGCTTTATGATGGCTAATATGCCTCTCTCTATTTGGATAAGCAGATTTTTCAAACATCTCTTCTTCGGTTTTAAAATGATAAACAGTATATTCGATAAGATCATCTAATATTCTTAAAGTAACATCATCACCTTGATTACTTTCCTGTGCTCGATGCAAACGATTTACCATCTCCATCAAACGCTGATGTTGCTCATCTATTATTTCAACTGAAACACTATACACTGTACTCCATACAATTAAATCCATGTCCTCTCCTCTTAATAGTTATTATTTAAAGATAAATAATGGCAGATCGATAATGATTTTTGTTCCTTGATCTACAATAGAAGAAATAGCGATTTGCCCACCTAATTTATCTACTTCAACTTTTACGGCATCAAGACCAACCCCTCGCCCTGACCATTCATTAGCAGTCTCTTTAGTAGAAAATCCAGACATAAATAAACAATTAATCAGATGCTGATCCGATAAATCTTTTGCACTCTTCTCCTCCACCAGGCCTTTATTAATCAAAGATTGCCTGATCTTTTCTGGATCAACACCTCGTCCATCATCTTGGATTGTTAATTGCAAAGCTAAATCTTTCTTTACATCTTTAGCTAAGATAACTTTAATCTCTCCTAACAGGTTTTTCCCTTTCATTTCCCGCTCAGCACTTTCTTCTATGCCATGATCTATAGCATTTCGATAAGCATGCATTAGACTGTTTAAAAATGATTTATACGGATCTAAATCTATCTTTATTGGTATTTGGCAATTGACATTATAGTTGATTGGTTTTTTTAATCTTGTTGAAATATCAATAATTTTGCTCGCTATATTCTCAAAGTATTCAGCTAAATCAGTATGAAGAAAAATATCATCATAGGAGCGGATAGCATCTCCATTGTCCAAGAGCTTTACTAGCAAAGAATTTAAGCAATTTCTAACACTAATAATATCCTTCTTTGGTACCGCCTTAGTCTCTACTACCTTACTAAAACTAATCTTTAGTGAGTCTTCAATTCGTCCAAGGTGCTTTTGAAAAGCACTACTCATTTTCTCAAAGTATTCTTTAATTATAGGAAATTCTTGTTCGCTCCTTTGTCCGTCATCTGCGCTCACTGCCTGTCTGAGGATGGTCAGATACTCTTCTAACTTATGACCTTCACTTTTAACATCATCCATATGATAGGCAGCACAGTTCCCTTTGATGGAATGGGCGGCACGAAAACAAAGGGCCAGATCAATTTGCTTTAATGGTTTGCTTAGTTGCATACTAAGTGTTTCTAAAAGTTTTTTAGTCTCATTTATGAAATCAAAAAATCCTGTACGATCTTTTACAACTGCCAAAATTAATTGAACAAAGTTTTCTTCCTCTTTAGTTTTTTCTTCCAGCATCTTTTCAACTGTTTTATCAGTCGAAATAATAATAATTTTTTCAATCTTACTGGTGTTATTTTTAATTGGATAATAGTCGAGTGAGATATAACGTTCTTTTAGATTGAGCCCTTTTATCGCCAGCGGTTTTAGATCATCAAAACTAAGCATCTCATCAAAAACAAAACCTACCCATTCTCGAAGTTTATCTTTTTCATTGGTTGGAAGCCTCGTCATCTCAAAAAAATCCTGGCCTAAAGGTTCACATCCATATATTTCACCAACACTTTTAGAAAAACCCTCTTGCACCTTTCCCTCGATGTT
Organism: Oligoflexia bacterium; assembly: GCA_015232015.1. Taxonomy (GTDB): domain Bacteria; phylum Bdellovibrionota; class Bacteriovoracia; order Bacteriovoracales; family Bacteriovoracaceae; genus JADFZW01. The sequence goes on from JADGAM010000177.1 coordinate 2,916, forward strand.
TATAGTCATAAAACCTTGAGAAAGGTTATCTAAAATATTTTGTATATTTTTTTTAGCGATATCTAATAAAATATTTTTTTGTTTCACATCGGCCAATAATCTTACATTATTCACATTCACTTCTACCAGTTTTTCTGATTCTCCTTCGAGCTGGCCTTCTAATTTTACTAACCTCTGATTTTCATTTTTCAATTGAAAAATGGCCAACAAATTAGAAATTTTTTTTTCAATTGCCACTTCATTTTGTAAATCAAAAATAAAATGCAAGAAAAGTGTTGAGAGTTCTTTAACCTCTGCCATCGAGCTATTAGCAGAAGGACTAGAAACAAAACTTCCTTTATATTCTAACTTTTTAATCTCTTTACAAATCTCAATTTGTTCTGTCCACTTAAATTCATCTCCAATTATGATAAAAGTGTAATTCTTTTTTTGTAAATCAAATAATTCTTTAACTTTAACCATTTGAGGAGCAAAGTCATAGCTAACTTCTTTCTTATCTAATATCTTTTTTAATAGATCATAAGAGGAAGAATCTTGTTTAGCATAAATTAAAGTTGAAATACTCATTGGACCTTCTTTAAAATTTAATAGCAAGTTGTTAGCATGAATTTCGCAGATAATGAGTGCTATAAAATCGCCAAACAATTAACTATTATGTTAAGTAGAAAAAAATTTTTCAAAATATTGCCCTGATTTTATAGTAGCAGATTCACTTAGAAATATAGAGATAGAAAAAATTATCTTCTTTCTAAAAAATTACTAAATAGTTTTACTCCCTTTATTTTTAAACAGATAAAATTTCTCGACAATTATAAAACTTATAAAGCAGCATTTATTAAACTATCACCTTTTTTAAACTAGAGGATAAAATGATGAACTATCTATTCATTTCAAAAATTTACTTAGCTTTTTGTATTTTATTATGTTTTTTATTTTTCTCATGCAGTGTTGATAGGCAGATACTAGGACGCCCCTATGATAGAGTCAGAATAGCAGATGAATTCTCGAAAGCTTTAAATAAATATTACGATGGAAGCGTTCAGTACTTAGTTGCCAAATCCACCGCCAACGGCAAATATTCTACTTACGTCGTACTCTACGATCATCTCACTCATTCCTTTACCGCCTACAATCTAACTCCTTATAGAGATTTTATCTTTTCCCCAGAATACAATGTTAAATATTATCTCGCTCACTGTAAACCCGAAGATATTGTAACAGATTTAGAATATCGTGGTGCTGATTTTTATTCACCTAGTTTGAATATTCTCTTTGAAGAAGACCCTATTGCTACTAAAGATTTAGAAAAAATTGGAGCATTTAAAGAAAAGCTTGAAATGGAACAAGTTGGCCAAAGAATCGCCAGTGATTTTGGCCTTAGTGAGGAAAGAGGAATCATGATGGCCAAACTTGCAAATCAGTGGAGAGAGATTAGTAAAATATAAAGAAATGATAGATGCTTATAAAAAATCTAAGTATATAAAGTTACAAGTTAAAATAATTAATTTTTTAATAGAATGGGAAAATTTGATTTAGTCGGACACTAAACCTAAATTTTTAGTCAGAGATTAAAAATCTTGAAATATATCCTCGGATCCGCAATTTGGTTATGTAGAATACAGATGCATGAATTGTGAGAGTGGTTTTCACAGAGTCGGGTTTTCCTGTAAAAATAATTTTTGTATTCATTGTGCTAAAAAAAGTTCCAATGATTTCATTGAAGAAATTATAGGAAGTTACATCCAAGAGTGATATACAGGCATTTGATATTAACAATTCCTATTATGAAGTTGAGAATATTATTCTATAAAAGCAGAATTAAAGGTTATTGATAATTAGCCTTTACCTATGTAAAAAACCTAACGATATCTCTCTAGTAAATTTTATTCTAATTTATATTGCAATAATAAATTTGAAATGAATACTCGAAGTAGCTGGCCATAATAAAAGATTGATTTTACTAGGCCCTAATCGTTTAAAGGAGTTTGTGTGAAGAATTGGTTACAACTAACAAAAAGACTTGGTTTATTTTATATGAGCATAGGTATTGCATACGTAGCTCTTACAGCGTCTCTCTTTGCGGTCGAAAACGATCAGTATCCCATATGGGGATTACAACTTAAGGATTCTGGTTCAATCATTAACGAATATTTTACTAAGGAATTCAATAAGGTTATTACTCATGAAAATCGTGGTCTAATAAAGCACTCTTGTAATGCAATGGTATTTCGAATCGGTTGGCATTTTGTCAAAGGTCCATTAAAAAAAACTGACATGTGGGCCGATAGCAATCCCCTTATCGATAAATTTCCATTGCTACGACAAGATATGGATAAAGACGGAATTTATCGAGATATTCCCAAAAAACGATTCTCAGGCAGAAGCATTAGCGTAAATGGGATCAATATCGGAGTGGATAAGCTCAGTCACGCTTTCGTGGTTGGGTACTTTTATTGGATTAGATATCGTCTTGCTTTGAAAAAATATTTGAGACATCATCCATTGGCCAAAGCTGAAAAAATGGCGATAGATATTGCAATAAGAGATATTGGTATTGGCATGGAGACAAAACTTTCAGCTATGGTTGGCTACTCCGATTTGGAAGCAAATTTTCAAGGTTTTTTAATTTATAAAAATCTCTGTGAAGGGACAACTCCTACTCTTAAATTTACCAGAACAAAAAAATGGATGCTAACCAAACAGATTGATTTTAAAAAAACCGTAACACCATATTATAACGAAATTTTTTATCCAAATTTTCATAAACTCACTGAATGGAAATTAATTGAGCATTATTTAAATGAATATTGTACTCGTGGACAAGAACCTAATAAAATAATGGAGCTAAAGCGATATAAAAAAATTGCTGAAGGTTTATCCCCGAGCTATTCATTATCTTATATAAACACTCTCATTGATAAAGGCATTTTGCCAGATCCAAAACCACAGAGGCTTGACAATTACTGTGCGTCTCAGGGAATTGATACCTTCCTTTCTCTTTATCCAAAACCTAATTTACAATTAAGGCCACCAAGTAGTTTTGAAATAAAAAAAGATGAAGATACTAATGACGATGAATTCATTTTAAAACAAGAATTAAAAAGTATGTATGATAATCAAGTATTAAATCTCTCATCTAATCACAACCATGATTATCCTAAACATTTAGAAAATGCATTTCGAGAGCAAGATGAGGAGAATTAATCATGAATTATAATAAAATAAAGCAGTTATTTTTTCTATGCTCTATCTACTTTGCCACTATGATTCCTGTATTAAGTAAAGCTGAAATTAATCCCAATATTCCCAATATTCCCAATATTAATGAAAAGCAAATCACTGCAATGAGTTCTCAGGCGCTAGAACAACGTGTGTATAATGAACTTTTAGATCTTAATCCTCTCTCCCAAATCGATAAAGTAAAACATTTGATAAAGAAAGTTCAGGCGAGAAAAGAGGAAGCACAAAGGATATTCTTTTACAATAACCTCTTTAAGGGAGAGGGAGAAGAAGATGCTTTAAGTAATGCCAAAAAAGAAGATGCAGTCATAGGAAATGATCTAATCCTTAGCAAACTTAATCTTCTTTTAAAAAATAATGAAGCTCCAGAGGTAGTGGCACATCTTGCTCGTGAGATCCTATTACTAGACAGCTCGTTTAAAGATAATGCTAAGAAAAGAACTTTTACCCAGCTGCTTGAAGATGCAAGAATAGCTCTTTTCGATCATCATGTTGTGCAAAGGGAGAGGAGGAATGTTGATGTCTCAAAGAATACGCTTCCTAGTAACTTAATTGACTTAAAAAATGGAGGACGTTACCTCACTAATAAAGAACTGATGGCGCTAATTAATTCTGGGGAAGATATATCTCTTTTAAACCCTCCTGACTCTCATTTTTGGAAAAAACCTTTACTTTCCATTTCTAGTGTCGATATTAACAAAGATTTGAATTTTGGATTTAGATTCCAAAGTGGAGCAACTTTTACCATTGATAGTATTGTGCTGGGAGGACATGGCCCTAAAATAAAAGTAGAAAGAGAAGAATTGCTTGGAAAGCTAAAGATAAAAAAATGGAAATGTAAATTTGGTGAGGAGGTAAATACAGAAGTTGCCTCCTCTCGAATTGCAAGGCTGCTTGGTTACAAAGCTGATCTGTTTTTCTACGCAAAAGATTTAAAAGTATACATGAATAAGAATTTCACTATCGATAAATTCAAAAAGAACTGGCTACGAATTTATCAAGGGGAAGCACGTTTAAAATCCCTAATTATGAATGAGGGCAAAGATGAGATTGGAGAATATGTAGTTTTTCATGAGGCCTCTTGCCGACCAACTTTAAAAAATGAAAAAAGAATTGGCGTTTACCACTTATCTGCTGCAGGCAATGATTCGCTTCGAGAACTTCGTGGAAATCTCTTACTGCAAGCTTTTGTTGGTAATGCGGATATAAAAGAAGATCATAACAATAAACTAAAACTTGTTGAATCACCTGCAAACAATTGGGAAATCGCCACTCTCATACGTGATGTCGGAAATGGTTTTGGTCATACCATTTTTCCAAATAATCCAAATAGATTTTCTCATGTGTTGATTGATCCTAAGTATCACTCTCTAAAAAGTGATATAATCAAGCTTAATTTTAGACGTTATCATTACATCGGAAATCCTACTCCTTTTATGCATTGTCATTATTCGGATTTAAAATGGATGGCGAGATACCTTGCTGAGATTTCTTCAAAACAACTTAAAGATATTTTAGCAGAGGGAAACTGGCCACCTCCAATACAAAGACTTCTGATGGAGAAACTATCACATAGACGTAACGACATTGTTAGGGCCTTTGATCTTGAAAGAGAAGGATTTCAAATATGGCCTACAGTCGTAAAATGGCCCTCTCCTACGCTCTTTAATTATAGACCGGGTGGAATTGATGGAACATATATCAGGCGTGGAAAATTAATTAAAAATTTCACAGATCCAGATTATTATTTTCCAACTGATTATATGACTTCGATCAGTGAACTTTTTCACAACAACAATCCAACTATAAAAGTAAATCCATTTTTGAAGTGGGATGAGGAAGAAGATCTTGAAGATTTAAATGCAAATAAAGATGCGGACTTAATTACACTGAATAGAGGACTATTTTTTTCTAAAGGCAAAGCAAAAACTGCATTAAAAATAATGAGTTTAAAAGAAAATTCAAAAGAATATTTTGTGGTTAAATTAAAAGTGCTTGCAAAAGATCAAACTCCAAAATCTTTGCAAAAATCGTTAGAGTGGGTGAACACCATTGTTAATGATCCTACCTATTTTGTTCTAACGCCATCTTTATATGGGTACGATCGATATGGAGATCTCTTTACAAAAATAGTTTTGAAATTTGATTCTTATAATCCTAATAGTGTGCAAGAGATTATGAGGGCAGTAAGCAATACAACTACTCTTGCACATTATTTGCAAAAAATGGTACAAGCTTCCGGTAAATCTCATGTGCAAACATCAGTAGAAATCTTTGATGAATATTTACCACTAAATGAAATCATGATGAGAAAATCGATTTTGGAGAACTAAAAAATTTCAGCTCTAAATATTAAATTGCTAATACAAATAATTAGAGATGTGATGATTCCAGATAATATTAAAAATCCATCCACTCTTTCTGTTACGTCCTCAGAGGTAAAACAACTAGAGGATGTTTTAAATAGTGTCTCCCCTGTT
>JADGAM010000178.1 GCA_015232015.1 Oligoflexia bacterium
GCCGCAGGACTGGCAATATCTGAAAGTTTGCGGGCACAAATTAGGGGTCTAAAACAAGCTGAAAGAAATGCCCAAGACGGTGTTTCTTTAGTTCAGATTGCAGAGGGTGCACTTAATGAAGTCTCTAGCATTCTAATAAGACTTCGAGAGCTAGCAGTTCAAGCTGCTTCAGATACCATAGGACCAACAGAGAGAAAATTCTTAAATGTTGAGTTTGAGCAATTAACATCAGAGGTAGATCGAATTGCAACTTCTACTGAATTTAACAGAGTTCCGTTGTTAAATGGTACTGGAGCAATATTTGATATACAAATAGGAACTAGGAATGATCCTATTAGTGATCGCTTGACTTTCGATGCTTCGAGTGCAGATGTGAATTTAGCAGCGCTAGGATTAAATTTGGCCTCTGTTGCTGATAAAATTTCTGCTCAAAACTCTCTATCAGCAATTGATCAAGCAATCATTTCAGTATCTGGTATTAGAGCGGATTTTGGTGCTCTTCAAAATAGATTGCAATCAACAACAAATAACATTGCAGTCAGTATAGAGAACTTATCTTCTGCAAATTCACGTATTAGAGATACAGATGTTGCAGAGGCAACTGCTGAGCTGACTAGAAATAATATTTTGATGAATGCTGGTACGTCTGTGCTTGCGCAAGCAAATCAAACTCCAGCAACTGCTCTGAAATTAATTGAATCAGCTTCGAGAATGTAGAATGAAAGCATAAGGTAAAGGTAAAGGTATAATGTAGAATTGTGAAATTAAAATAGTATTTTTTGTTTTAAGCTTTTACGATAATGGCAATCCTGTGGAGTTGGTAGGAATTGCCAACTTAAGAAACGTGAGTATCTGATCCAACCAAGAGGTTTTTTTGTGTTTTATTTTACATTATTAAATTTTACTAATAACAATTTGATAAGGACAGGATGTCCGAGAAAGTACAGGAGGTATGATATGAACAACGGAGTATAAAATGGGTTTAAGGATTAATACCAATGTGCCATCTTTGGCCGCGCAAAGGACATTGTCGCAAACTAGAGAGATAGTAAATAATAACTTAAGAAAGTTATCTTCAGGTGAGAGGATAACTAGGGCCGGTGATGATGCTGCTGGATTGGCCATAAGTGAAAATTTAAAATCGCAAATAAGAGGTTTACGCCAGTGTGTGCGAAATGCGGGAGATGCAATAGGAATGATACAAACTGCGGAAGGAGGTTTAAACGAAATTTCAGCTATGGTTATTCGTTTAAGAGAATTAGCGATTCAGTCATCTTCAGATACTATTGGAGATACTGAAAGAAGATTTTCAAATATTGAATTTCAAAATTTGAAAGATGAGATTGATAGAATTGCTAGTTCCGCTGAGTTCAATGGAACAAAGTTGTTAAACGGTAACGGTGGTGTAATGGAATTTCAGATTGGAATACATAACAATCCTGCTTTAGATAGGCTTGTGTATGATGGAACTTTTGTTAATGCGACGGCGCCAGCGTTGGGAATTGCTGAGACTGATATATCCACGAAAACTTCATCGCAGACGTCGATACAAGCGCTAGATGATTGTTTAGTTATGGTGAATGGATATAGGGCCAACTTAGGGGCCAAACAAAACAGACTCTCTTCAATTATTAGAAATCTAGAGGTAAATGAAGAGAACTTGAGTGCGGCCAACTCAAGAATTAGAGATGTAGATTTGGCCCAAGAAACTGCTGATATGACAAAGAATAATATTCTTTTACAAGCGGGCGTATCAGTTTTAGGTCAAGCAAACCAAACCCCTGGTGTTGCATTGAAACTCTTGACGAACGGATAGATACTCACGAACCTTGCTCCGAATGGAGCAAGGTTTTTTTATTATTTGTGTTTGAGAGTTTAATTTGGAGATATTTCAATATGAGCAATATAAAAAAAACAGTACTTATTTTTGGAATATCTTCTTTTGTTGGATCGAACCTGGCAGAATTTTTAAAAAAAGATTATAGAGTTTTTGGTACCTATTATAAAAGTGAAATTCACATTCCAGATATCTTAACTATTCCTTGTGATATTCTAAATAGAGAAGTCATTCAATCAATACTTTATGCTATAAAACCAGATATAGTAATCTATGCAATAGGATTATCAAAATTTGGATTAGCAGCAGATGTAGACAAGGATTTAAATGCACTTAATACTTTAGGAGTATTTAATGTTGCAAATTATTCGGAGAGATATAAGAGTAAATTGTGTTATATCTCTTCATCATATATTTTCCCTGGAATTGATAAGGTTTTCAATGAAAATGATACTCCGGATCCTTGCACAGAGTATGGCAAAACAAAATCTTCTGCAGAATTTTTTATTCAGAAATCATGCCTAAATTATATAATTTTTCGTTCTTCTTCTCTATACGGAAGAAGCTTTAATCCTAAAAGAATGAATAATTTTGAATTATTAGAAAGTAAATTAATCAAAGGTATTTCGGTTATTTGTGATGGAAATGTGTATCTAGGACATCTAGATGTTATGTATTTGGCATTGATAATTAAAATGTCTATAGAAAATGATGTTACCAATAGATTGTTTCAAATTGGATCAACTGATGTAGCTTCTTTTTATGATTTTGCAAGAAAATATGCCAGAATAGCAAAATTAAATGAAAACCTTATAACAAAGGGGAAATGGCAATTTCCTGAGGTAAAAAAAGAAGTAAATGATGAAGAGGTTGGATATAAAAGATTTTTTAAATTGAGTATTGATAATTTAGAGAGTTGCTTTAGTGTAAAAATGCCCACCATAGAAGAATCAATAGAATTTACCTATTGTAGATTTGGCGGAAGACTGGGAGAAGGTAAAAAATCCAAAAACGCTGGTACACTTTTAAAATACATTTAGAAATATTTGAATGAATCCTTGGGGCCTTAACGATTCAACACTGCCTCTTCTAACTTATAAGGCAAAATCAAAGGACTGTGTTCTAGATTTTGAAAGCAAAGTGTTTTAAAAAATAAAGAATCAGCTTTACCTAAATATTGAACACTATATCCTGGTGAATATTGTGTTAAATGCATGAATATTGCCGGTACATCTCTAAGGCGAATGGATTTTCTTATTTCTATATAGGGAGCAAAGGAACCAATTATAATTGTGACAAGCAAAATTGATTTAATTAAAAAATGGTTATGTCTATGAAGGAGGGATCTAATTATAAAAACAGATAGTATAAAAAGTGCTGGTATAGAGGTGCGCATACAAAAATCATTAAAAATACCAAGATGATAAAATGGAATGAAGGCCAACGTAATGGTAGCTATAATAATTATAAGGAGTGACTGTTTTTCATTTTTATATTCTTCTAATTGATGAAGTTGCTGGTATTGATGATGTTGACGACGATAATAAATGTAAATAGATATGTAAGATAATAAAAATATCAATATATAAATTAAGTATTCTAAAGAAATAAACTTAATGTAATCGTAAAAAGTTGTGGGATTGTTAATTATATTAAACATAAAACTACCTTGCCCCTTTGAAGTATTACTCGAATAATAAAGAGCGATCAGAAGAGTTATTGTAGTAGAAGTGAATATATTTTCAAAATTAAAAAATATGGATAATTTATTCATTAGAGTTTTTGAATTTTTTTGAAAAACTTTTTGAAAAAACTCGTATGCAAAAAATGGTAAAATTCCAAAAGATATCCATGGAGACCAAAGTAAAGATAATGAAATTAAAAATGGGGTAATGGAAAATGATAAAAGGGAACGTGAAATAATACTATTAAGAATTAAAGCAGTAATAAGTTGAGAGGGGATGGAGTGTTGTGGAACCCAAAAGAGTAACGTTGTATTAGAAGAGTATTGCCACAAAGTGGCCCACCATTCAATATGTTGTGAAAGTAAAAATCTATTAATATTCTCATGTTTAACAAAATCACCGACAACATCTAGACCACTAAAGATTATAAAAATTAGCGGAATAAAAATAAAATTACGCTGAAGTAGCTTGTGTAACCACAGAAAGATTAGAACAACTCCAATATAACTCCAAATAAATAAAAAAAACTGAGCTGTATAGATATCATATAATTTTCCTATTATACTGGCCGGTAGATAATATGCGATTGAATAAATCATGGAATAATTTTGCTTAGCTATTTCTCCAAAGTATTTTGGTGGCCAATCAAGATAGATTAAGTCGTTAAGAACAAAATTATGTTTAATGTAATCGCTATTTTGAAAACTAAATCCACCACTACCAGATAGATAAAGCCAAATAAACGCTAATATAAAGGAGAAAATAAAATGGACTAGTATAGGAAGGATATCTTTAAATGTGAATGTAGAAACTTTATAATTTTTATTATCATATTCGGCAAAAGAAATTAATTTGAGTTTTTTAAATATAAAAAAGAGCGCCAGAAGTAATGTGATTGTAAATGGTATTGAATAAAGAGGGATTAGAAACCCAATGAAGAATCTAAAATAGGGCAAGGATAGGTATAGTAACGTTAACATGCTTAAAATTAAATTGTGATATTTATAATTTAATGTTAGAAATTTTTGATTCAATTTCAATTTCAAGATACCTCCCGCTGAAGGAACACAAAAAACAAAACAATATAACCAGATGGCCCAAATTTTAGGCAATCATTATTAAGTAAAAATTATTTAGAATGGATACTCTAATTTTTTTATTTAATTTTTAATTATAAATTTAATTTATTGAGAATTAAATGGATTTGCAATAATTTTATTAGGTTATGTAAGAATTTAGTTGTTTTTAAATCATCATTAAAACAATTAATTTGTAATTATATTCATTTCTAAAGCAGTAAATGAATGTAAAGAAAAATCATTTATAGTGTAAAATCTTTTTAAAAAAATTTTTTAAAAAGGAGATCACTATATATGCTTAAATTAACCAAAATAGGAATTATTGTCTCTATTACATTTATGTCTATGCTTTTATTTTGTGCTTTCTTACTTATATTGGTTCACAATAATCCAATATTTGCTAGTACCGAGAGTGAGCCAGTTATTAGTTGTCAAACAACCGAAACATCACTTCCATTATCTCTTGAAAAACTTCTAGTAGCAGAAAGTGTTAGCAAAATACAAAAGCAAACATCGGTTTTTTTGAACAATCCATTTAATTTGGATGGCACAAATAAAATTGCTGCTTGTCCTTTGATTTCTGTTAAATATGCTGATGTTTTGGCAAAATTAGCAGTAATAGACGAGAAACTAAAAGGAACAAAATGTAAGGATGAAAATAAACAAATATTTACAGATTTACAACAAACCATCAAAGATGTTGATGGATATATGATTAAGAGTAACGAATCTCGGACTCTAAAAACTACCGCTAGTACTGCGGATGCAGTACCTGCGGTCGCTTCGGAGGGGGCCACTTCTGCTTCTACTTCAGCAACTATAACTACTCCGACTTTGGCCACTAAAGCACAAAATTATGGAAAAACTATAGGTAATGCGGTTGATGTTTTAGCAAGAATTGCCGGCAATGAACAATGTATGTATAATATAAATGAGAGAGGAATTTTACCAGTTTTAGCAGATGTTGTTGTTAATTTTTCTCAATTGGCCCTGCTTTTCCCTGGACCAGTGCCAGGAGTACCAAATCCAAACTCATTTATGGTTGCTGGTGGTGGTATAGCTTTAGGTTCAATTTTAAAAATATTAAATAGTCTTTTTGCAAATCCTTTTGATTGGAGCAAAGTTGATGAGCGAAAACAGTTTGTTGATTTAGTATGTACATTTTATAACACCAGAATTGAATTGAAAAAAATGCAATTTTTTCGTCAGAAAACTAAAGGTGATGAGCTTATCTTAAAGCAAGCAAAGGATATTGAAAAAAATATTGCTAGTGAAGTAAATAAATTAGAGGAGGCCAGAAGTTTAGAAGTGATAAAAATAATGGGCGGAGAGAGCAATAGAGAATTGTTTACTCAATTGCCTGCCATTATTCAAAAATTAGCCGGTCCTGTTGAAAGCGAGAATACAGAAAACGCTATGAGCTCAAAGGATAAAGATAAATATGATCAAGAGCTAGCAGATTATAAAGCACAATTACCTACTTTATTAGAGGAGGTGAAGGATAAAATTGCAAAATTAAAGATTGATCCTGAAAAGAACCCAGCTTTAAAAGATCTATTGCCTGCAGATATTAAAAAATTTATTACTCTTGATCCTAAAAATGCAAAAGATCTTTATAGTAAATCTCCAAGAGAAATAAAAGAGTATTTAGTTCCTTCATTAAGAAGATTGTTAAGCTTTTTAAAATTTGAAGCAAGTAATGCTGAAAAAAATGTTATGGATAAGCATAAAAACTATGAGGATGCTTTGAAATCTCTTAATGATCTAAAAGGTAAAATTACTGAATTTGTATTGACTTTTGATACAATTGTTAATGAAAAAACATATAGTCCATACGGAGATGGTACTTTTAATAAACAAGCTATTTTAAATAGTATTAAAAGTAATAGTGATCAATTATTTGGTGATGTAGGTTGGTCCTTTGTTAATTATGTATTGGCACAAGCTGATTCAATTCAAAGAAATTTTAATTCTCGATATAATAAATTATACAAAAAATATTTGGATTTTACGGTGTTTATTATGGACAGTTCTAAAATTGATAAAAAAACTAAGGCGGCCTTAGAAAAGAAGAAAAAGAAAGATTCTAAAAAAAGTGAAAGTGTTAAAAAAGAAGAGTTAAGAAGACTATGTTCGACAATAGATGATTTAAGAAAAGATTTTCAAAATTCTGAAGCATTAACAGAAATGGCCACTGATTTTTTGGATTCAATAAAAGATATTTCACATAACAATACTGGAACACTAAAAACATTTTTATTAGTAATACCTAGAGGTTTTACAGCTGGAAATCATTTGTTAAAGCAACATCAAAGTTTAGTAGAATTTAGAGATAAAGAAGAAAAAAGCACTCTCAAAGAAGGAGATACAAATCCAGTGGGAGTTGGAACGCGATTTAAACTATGGTGGAGAAAAAATAAAGTTGGAGCTATAGCTGAGACTAATGAAGAACTTAGAGTAAAAAGTGATAGAATGCGCGAGTTTTATTTAGCGAAACATTGTGATGAACTACTTTATATTTCAGAGGAGAGGATATAGAAGTAAGTTTAAGTTATAAGTAAATAATTGTCTATAAGCATAGTTGCGGAAGTAATTATAGAAGGTAATTTCATTTCTTGAGAGGCATTTTCACAATTACTAAAATCTAATTTGAAAGCATGTAAAGCAATACTATGTCTTGATTGTAAGGAGATAGAAAGTTGAGATGCAATGCTGGCTCCATAAAGAGTGTCACCTAAAATAGGAATTCCTCTTTTGTAAAATTCATAACGAAGTTGATGAGATCTGCCAGTTAGAGGCATTAGGTGCCAATATAAGTAAGTTTGCTGGTTAATAATAATTTTTCCGAGTAAAATGGCATTGGTAAGCGACTTTTTTCCTCGTTTTGCTTCTACTTCATAAGCACGTTTTTTTCCACGTAAAAGAAAACTAACCCAATGTTCATATTCTTTTTCGTAATTGCTTATTTGTAGATTTTCTAGGGCGGGATGATTCATGGTGATTGTTGGCAATTTATCAATATCTACTTTTAAATGATTTGGTTTTTTTATTTCGGTTATTGCTTCATAATGTTTTTTTATCTCTCTCTTTTCAAACCAATTATTTGCTATCTGATGTGCTTTCGCATTTTTTGCCAACAACACAAGTCCTTGGGCCTCATAATCTAGGCGATGAACAGGATACAATTTTATTTTATTATTGTTGCCATCATGTTTTTCATCATATTTTTCATTATCAGGATTTAAAATATTTATTATTGAAGGAATTAGGCAAGGTCTATTATCTTTTTCCTGGAATCTAGCAGGTACTGCCAGAACACCACTTGGTTTGTGTACAACTAAAAAATTTTCATTCTGGAATATTATATTTATTTTTTCGTTCATTTGCTATTGGTATAGTATTAATTGTATAGCTGTCAACTTGTTTTGTAAGTGGTTTTATTTTTGATTTTAGATATAATATTTGTCCTTCATTTGCTTGTACTTCATCGCAAACGTTATCTTTGTATTCTTTGTACTCTTTGTATTTTTTGTTTCCTTCGTATCCTTTTAAACAATACCACGCAATAATCACAGAGGTGATTAATAAAATTCCGTTTAAAGCAAAAGCTATATGGGTATTTAATTTTTCTGCCAACAGGCCAGTTAAAAAATTACCAATAGGAGTGGTTCCTGCAAATACTAGAGTGTAAACACTCATCACTCTACCTCGATATTGATCTAAAGAATGTAATTGCAATGTTGAAATTGCTAAAGTTGCAAACCAAAGTCCAAAAATACCAATAATAATTAAAAGAGATATTGTAAGATAATATGAATGAGTTAAAGCAAGTAAAATTAAAGTTAGGCCTATAAGAAGAGAAAAAATCAGCATCATATTAAAAGTGCTATCAGTATTGTTTTTGGTTTTGATTGTTAATGTTCCTATAAGTGAACCAATACCCAGTGCAGACCACAAGATCCCCAGTCCTTGTTCATTCATATGAAAGATTTTTTTTGCAAGGATTGGAATAAATATATTGAAATTA